>DATDKO010000343.1:0-4285 GCA_036519935.1 Rubrobacter sp.
GCCGAAGGTCTCCCTTTCGACGACCACCGTGCGAAGCCCCTCGGAGGAGCCATAGACCGCTGCAGCCAGGCCGGCGGGTCCCGCCCCGATGATCACGAGGTCAAAGTCGCGCACATCAGAGAGGGTGTTCAATCCAAACGGGGAGATCAGCTCGAATGCGTCAACGATCTCGGCATTGTCAGGATCGACGAGCACCAGCCGGTCGAACACGATCACGACGGGAAGCCGAGCCGAGGTCTTATCCACTCGGGCAAGGAGCTCCCGTCCGTCCTTCGAGTCTGCAGAAGAGAACGCGTGTGGGATTCCGCTGCGACTCAGTATGTCCCTCAACTCGTGAGATCGCGCTGACCACGGCTCGCCTACCAGGCGCACCGCCACGGACGCGGGGCGGTATTCCCTCGCCCATTCTTCCAGGAACTGCGCGATACTCCTGTGGAACTCTTCGTCCGGGGGCTGCTCGGGCTTGGGCACGTAGTAGTCGATCTGCCCGAGGGCCATCGCTTGAAGGATCGGTTCTCGGGTAGTCCTGTTGCCCCGCTCGAACAGGAGCGCCCGCTTCGCGCCTGGATAAAGCGGGCGAGTGTGGGTCAGGAACTCTACGCCCGTCATGCCGGGCATCCACTGGTCGGCTAGCACGACAGCAACTTCCCTGTCGGCCGCCCTGAGATCCTGCAGCGTGCGCATGCCCGCTTCCGGTGAGCCCTCACACGCGACACGGTAGTAGCTGCCATAGCGCTGACGAAGCTCATGCTCAATCCTGCCAAGGGTATCAGGGTCGTCGTCCACAGCGAGCAGCACCGGCTCGGGTGTAGAGGTTTCTTCCATACCCGTGAGGTTCTTACCTTCGTCCATTTGGAAGCCTTACTAGCAACATATTGTCGGATTCTATCTTGCCAACCAGCTCTGGACAGGTCACAATCACACCGGATTCCTCCTATGCCTCCACTGGAAGATGCGTACCTCTGGCATCTGTTTGCGACCTTCTTTGCCATGCACGCATGTGTGCTGCAAAGGGCGTGATCTCACGAAGCTGCAATACCTTGGCTCGAGCCAGAACTAAGGTTCTATCCGCTACGTTCCTCTTCCCTCTCTTCCTCGAGCTTGCCTGAGATGGTCAGGACCCCGTTATGGACCGTGATATCCACGTCCTCGGGCTTGGCTCCGGGGAGCTCCGCCCTGACAACCAGATCCTCGTCCTCCTGTATCACGTCGATGGCCGGGGACCAACCGGCGATCTGTGTTCTCTGCTCGTCCCCTGTTCGCCGGGCTACGCCACCGAACATCTGGTCGAACAGACGGTTCATCTCGCTCAACGGGTCGTAGAACCCGCGGCTCCTTTGTCGGCTCATCATGGTCTTTATCCCCTTCTCTCGCTCTCCCCCCGCAACCCGAGGCGGCAAACATCGAGCTTGTCTTTACCGTCTTCGCCGGCCTATGCTCAACCTCCTTCCGTACCAGATCTCTCCAAGCTCCGCCGAACCGTATTGGACACGCCGGGGCGTGTGCATCTCGGACTGGTGCTCAGATCGTAGACGGTACCGAAGGCCTCGCCCAGTTGGTCGTGCGCCAGATAGGCAAGAGCGCGTCCGTTGGCGCTGCCTCCAGGCTGGAACTCTGCCGCCGGGATAAGTACCGCCGTCACGAAGCTCGTTGTGATGAGGTAGAAGCTCATGATGATGGCCGCCACGGTGAGCATCTTGTGCGTGTTACGGATGCGGCCGGCAGGCCGCTGTGGTCCGTCGTCGCGGTCGCCACGCACGAGCGGCATCATGCTGACGCCGGTCTCGAACCCCGAAAGCCCTAGATCCAGGCGCGGGAACACGAGTAAAGACACACCGAGCATTGTCAGGGGGTTGCCGTAGTTGGCGAACAGCTTGGATCGCCAATCGGCGATATTGGTGGGATAAACCACGCATTCGTAGAGGCCCACGGCCACGACGACCAGGTTGAGCAACAGGTGCGCTCCTACCACGGCCACCGCGATCCCTATGGCTTCCTTGAAGCCCTTGAGGAAGACCGCCCCCAGCGTCGCCAGCAGCACGAGGGTGATGACGATGTGCTGGCCGTGGAGGAATTGCGGCGTGAAGGGATTCTCCACGATGGGCGCCGTGGCGTCAGCGGCCGAGAGGGTGATCGTGACCAGCCAGCCGGTCGCTACGAATCCCAGCAGGCACAGTATGAGCAGCTTGCCTTTCCAGAACGAAAGGGAGTTTCGAGCATAGAGATCGAGCCCTGACCGTGAGGGCTCTCTGAGGCGACGCGCCGGTACATCGGCAGGGCCCCGAAGAGGGATACCTATACACCCGAGGTGTACCAAGTCCAAGAAGTTGTCCACGAACCTGAAAATCTTCACAAAAAAGAGGCGACAAGCGGCCTCGAACCGCTGACCGCGCACTCGCAAGGAGATGAGGTCAGCGGTTGCGGAGCGTTGCACGGGTTTGCATATCCTGCATAGGTAAGGGTTTTCTGTTCCCTGCATATGCCCACAATTGCACAGAGTTACGTCCGGGTTAGGATCGAGCTAGCTCTGCCGCCGAATACCGCTATATCTGTAGCGCGCCAGGCCAGCGAAAAGACCCAGAGGAACGGCCGCCAGGGCGCCTAGCGCGAAGAGCACATTGAAGGAACCGGCCTCCGCAAGCGGCGCCGCAGCCATGGTGGCTACCGCGCTCCCGGCAAATAGTGCAGCGGCGAAGAGCGAGATCACGGTGGCTCGCGCCTCCGGTATGACCTCGGTAGCCCAGGTTTGGAGAGTGGAGTGCATAAAGGCGAACCCTCCGCCGACGAGTACCGCCGCGGCGCTCACGCTCGCGAGCGAAGGTCCTACAGCGCCCGAGGCGTAACCCAGCATGAGCATGCTGGCACCGATCAGGATCAGCGCGCTCGCCCCGAGACGGTTAGCGACGAGCTTGACAGCCCGGGTCCAGCCGAGCACCGCAAGTCCGTAGAGTCCGACCGCCAGCCCGGCCACCGCGGGGCTGAAGCCGACACTCTCGAGAGAAGGAGCGAGGAAGGTGAGGAAGCCCAGTATCACCGCCCCTTCTACCAAGGCAATCCCTACCACTACCAGGGCCCAAGGCTGATTGAGGACACGGCCAGCCTGAACCAGTGGTCCCTCTCGCTTCTGCTCGGAGAAGGCCTTCGGCTCCGGCAATTGGGCAAGCAAGACGGCAAGCGCAACACCAGCGAGGGCAGGAGCTGCGAAGGCGACCCTCCAGCCGTCGAAGTATGCAGCAAGCCCCCCGAGTACTGTCGCCAGGGCCGTACCCACGGCCGAGGCGGCCATCAGATCGGCGAGCGCCTTCTGCCGAGATCCCATACCGACCGTGTCGCCGATGTAGACTAGTGAGGCCGGTATCACCGCCGCGAAGAGCCCCCCGGCGAGCGCTCGTGCGACGATCAGCACAGTCAGGTTCGGGGCCAACGACGAGAGGATCCCCGCAAACGCGGCCCCGAATAGCGTCAGGCGCATCACGCGCACGCGCCCGAGCCGGTCCGAGACCATCCCCCATACGGGCTGCATCAAGCCATAGAACAGGTAGTACAGGCTGGCCGTCGCCGCAACTTCGGTAAGCGACGCTCCGAGGGAGGCGGCAATGGTCAAGAGCATTGGCGCGATGGCGAAGCGGTCGAAGCTGCTGAAGAACGCCGCCAGTTGCAGGAGCCGTGGTCCTCCGGAGGACTCTCTCGGCGCACGCACTATAGCGCTCCCTGTTTCACTTATCCGACAGCCTCCATTTATATCCCGCGTGGACGTTATGCCTCACGGGCAA
Source organism: Rubrobacter sp. (assembly GCA_036519935.1). GTDB lineage: Bacteria > Actinomycetota > Rubrobacteria > Rubrobacterales > Rubrobacteraceae > Rubrobacter_D. Next base: position 3,774 of record DATDKO010000343.1, read on the forward strand.
GCTCCTGACTCATTCTCGAACCAGGCCATACGTCCGCATCTTACCCGCACACCGCGACAAAGAAGCACCGATCAGCGATCTCAATCCGGCTTCAGCCCCGGATCGCCCGTCGTGCAAGCGCCATCGTGAGGGCAGCGGCAACGGCTACAATGGCTGGCAGGGCGTAGAGTCCAGCCGCTAGCGCGGACAGGTCGTAGATCGCTGGGGAGAGAACACTCTCAGCGCCTGTCTTTAAAAGTTCGATCAAGAGAATGCCGCCTCCGAAGAGCACTAGCAGCAGCGGCAGACTCGATAGGTCTTCTCGGCTGGGTACGCTTCCCAACGCGAAGCTTAGCGGCGGGCGCTCCGGTGTCCACGTTGAGATTGATGTCCCACGACATGAAGATAACGAGGGTCAGCCCCGCCAAGCAGAGCCCGAAAACCAGCAGGAGCGAGAGCAAGAAGGTTTGGAACGCGAGGTCCCACCGCCCCTCTTTTGGACGCCCGATGCCAGCCTCTTGGAAAATACTCTC
>DATDKO010000344.1:0-4230 GCA_036519935.1 Rubrobacter sp.
AGCCGTCGCCCGTGACCTTCTCCGCCAGCACTTCGCCCCTCTTCTCCGCATGTTCGTTATCTAGCATCTTGTGGCCACCTCTAGATTTAATTGATAGCGCAAGTATAATTGCGAAACTTGCTGTGTCAACGAAAGTTTGACTAGCGCTCTGGATTAGTTCGTAGAGCGCAAAGCCGGCGCGGCTAGAATAACGACGAGACACGCCTCCAAGAGAACCACTTTATGAAGGAGTTACACGACATGGATTTCGGACTCTCCGTCCTAGACGTCTCGCCGGTCAGCTCGGGTTCGAATGGTGCCCAAGCGCTTCGCAACACGCTCGAGCTGGCCCGCCTCGCCGACCGGCTTGGCTACGAGCGGTACTGGCTAGCCGAGCACCACAACCTGCCGACTATCGCAAGCTCCGCCCCGGAGATCATGATCGGACACGTCGCGAACGTAACGGAGAGGATCCGGGTCGGTGCCGGGGGGATTATGCTTCCCAACCACGCTCCGCTAAAGGTTGCCGAGACCTTCCGAGTCTTGGAGTCCCTGCATCCAAAGCGCATCGACCTCGGCATAGGTCGTGCACCGGGCACCGACCCTGTGACGGCCACGGCCCTGCGCCGCTCACATGACGGGCTCGGTGCGGAAGATTTTCCAGAGCGGTTTGGCGAGCTTCTTGCCTTCTCGGGCGACGGTTTCCCGGAGGATCACCCGTTCCAGTCTGTGGTCGCGATGCCGGCCGACGTCGCGCTACCGCCGATCTGGCTATTGGGCTCCAGCGGCTACTCGGCCATAGCAGCCGGTAAGATGGGCCTTGGCTACGCCTTCGCTTCGCACTTCAGCCCTGCGGACCCGGCCCCCGCCATGTGCGCCTACCGCGAACGCTTCAAGTCTTCGGAGGACTTCGAGCGCCCCTCGGCCGTGCTCGCGGTCGCCGTCATCTGCGGGGAGAGCGACGAGGAAGCGAGGAGGCTCGCCTCTTCCATGGAGCTGGCCTGGGTTCGAATGCGTAGCGGGAAGCCCGGGCCGCTGCCGAGCCCTGAAGAAGCCCTGGGCTATCCGTACACGCCAGCCGAACGCCGGTTAGCCGACGCCTACCGCTCGATGCAGGTGGTAGGTGATCCTCAGACCGTACGAACAAGAATTGAGGAGCTCGCCGAACATACGGCGGCCGACGAGGTGATGATCACCACGAACGTCTTTGCTCACGCCGAGCGCCTACGCTCCTACGAGCGGCTCGCAGAGGTCTTCGATATCGCGACGCCCAGCAGGTAGATCCAATAGCCTACCACGCCCCATCACGCTGCCCCTATCAGCAGCGGAACCAGTTCTTGGGATCGACCGATTTGGACTCGCGCTGCATCTTTCCGACCTGCGGCGTCCCGCAAGAACTCAGAAGGACCGACGCGGTGACCCATAGCGCGAACAGGAACACTACCTTCTTCATCTCATCTCCTTGGCTCGTGAGGAGATCGTCTGGTCTACCTTACCGGACGAACCTCCAAGATGATCGTCGATGAACGCAAGCGTGTCGTTCTCGTAGCGGCGCTTGCTCTCTTTGGGTACTCCGTGCCCGACACCCTCGTACACGTGCAGGGTGCCATGGGGTATCTTCTCAGCTGTCTCGCGCAGGATGCTCTCCGAGAAGAAAGGGTCTTCGGTTCCGCCTATGATGAGTGTCTTAGCTGGGCGTCCTCGGTGTAGAAGCCAAGGACGAGATCTGGGTCGCGTCGCTCAATGCCGAGGCGCAAAGCGTCGAAGTCCAGCCCGTTGGCGGCTTTCCGCTGCGTCATGCCGTAGAACTCCTTCCTTCTGCTCGAGGAAGGTTAAGCTCGACCGCAGCCAACCTGACGTTCGCTCCACTACCCCTTTGGTACAGCACTACGAACCCTTCTTGGGCAGTTTCTTTCTGCTTTCAAAGAGGAGCCAAACGAAAGGCAGGAGATACGGTATCTTTAGGGTGGGCGCTTCGCCCAGGAAGAGGAGAACATAGTTGTATGCGTCTGCGCCCACCACTATTGTCATGGCTGAGCCAACTGGCGTAGTAAGCATTGATCCTCAAACCGTGTCCACTTATCAACCTCGTTGTCGCGGCTGTCGGCTTCTGCCCTCCACAGGTAGCCCGGCCGCGATCCATGCTTTCTTGCCCTCGCCGTACTCCCACACGTTTGCGTAGCCCATGGCCACCAGCTCACGGGCGGCCTGCAGGGAAGTGGGTCACGCCGCGTCCCAGCAGTAGAGCACTATCTCGGCCTCCTTGTCGGGGAGCAAGTTGGACGCCATCTCGGCGACCTTGCCGGGCGGAAGGTTCAACGCTCCTGGCAAGTGAGAGTGCCGATAGTACTGAGGGGCCAGCACTTCGAGGAGGATGACGGGGTCTCCCCTATCCATCCTCGTCCGCAGATCGTCGCGACCGATGTTCGCCACCACGCTACCTCTTCTCCTCTCCAAGAAACGCCATTAGCTCCTTTGCCGCGGCTGTGCCAGCGCGATTCGCGCCGATGGTTGATGCTGAGGGACTGTAGCCAACCAGATGAACCCTCGGGTCCTTGGCAGCCTGTGTGGCCAAGCTGCCGATCATGGTTATGCAGCCGCCGGGTTCGCGCAGCATGAGAGGCGCCAGATGATCGAGGGAGCTGCGAGATCCGGTGCACCAGAGGATGACATCGGCACGAAGAACGGTACCGTCGGACCAGCGGACGCCATGTTCGAGGATCTCGCTGAACATCACCCCACCCACACGGTGCCCTCGCCGAGGAGGGAATCCTTTAGACGCATTTGCAGGTTGTAGATTACATCTTTCCTCTCCACCACTATGGGCCAGTCTTGTTGACGGGCTACGTCAAAAAGTCTACGGTTGGGGTTGAAGACTATGGGAGTCTGGACCAACTCTAAGAATCCTACGTCAGAAAGAGTGTCCCCCACGCCGACCGACCTGTCGAGGTTGAGTCCTGCCCCGTCCAGAAATCCTTTAAGCACCCCTCGCTTATCGGAGAAGGGGTGGTGGAGCAACTGCCCGGTGTAGCGGCCTTCCTCCTGACCCAGAACCGTGCCCCAGGCACGGTCAAAGCCTAAAGGGTTGAGAAAGGTTTCTAGTATATCCGTGGGGGACCCAGAGATGGCTATCAGGTAGTAACCGGCCTGCTTGAGCCGCTGGGCAAGGTCGCGGGTGTACATGTGCAGCCTCCTGCCGTGGGCTTCTACCTCCACCTTGGCACACCGCCTAAGCTCCGCCACCGACGCGCCTTTAAGCTCCCGCAAGAACAACTGCACCACCAACTCGTCATAGATCTCGTAGGAACCCCGGCGTTCTACCCAAGCGTAGTAGTCTTCGCTAAGCTCTTCTCGCACCCTCTCGGGGAAGACCTCCTCGTTAACCAACCGTCGGGTTAACGCAGGCAAAAGTCCCCGTCGAAAGAGCGTGCCGTCCACATCAAAGACGGCCAATGGCTCCTTGACTGATGCATCGCTTTCCATAAGGTTATTCTATGCCACAGACTTTGCACGGCCACGCTCATCGTTTGGAGGTATCGATTTGCCCCAGAGGGTCGTAGAAGCCCTCAGAATCCATCGTAAGCGCCAGGTAGAAGAACCGCATAAGAGTCAGCGCAACCTGGCAAGATTACGGCCTGGTATTCGCATCCTCAAGGCCCCCCCCTGGACGCCCAGAACATAGTAAATAGCTGGCGTGAGGTTTAATGCGTAGTCGGCGCAAGAGCTCCTAGAAAGACGCCCCCGAATACATAGGAGAGGACGAGCTTGTAGGCGTCTAGCCAGAGTCCATTCGCCCGGGCAAGAAGGTCCTCGGACCGGGGATGCGCAAATAGATAATGCACCTGACTTAACTGCGCTACCTTCCGCCAACGATACCCGCTTCCAAGAAGCTATCCACAACACAAGTGAACCACTACTTAGATGCGCCTTGCGGCCTCAACCCATCGCGTTCCGGCTTCGCTTCTTCCAGGCTGCGAGGAGTCGTTTGAGGAGGAGAACGAACGCGGCGAACACAAGCCCGGTAAACACAGCATAGTAGACCCAGGACACTTTCGGCAATATAAAGTGCACATCGGCGGGCGCTCCGGTGTCCACGTTGAGGTGCACGTTCCACGACATGAAGATAACGAGGGTCAGCCCCGCCAAGCAGAGCCCGAAAACCAGCAGGAGCGAGAGCAAGAAGGTTTGGAACGCGAGGTCCCACCGCCCCTCTTTTGGACGCCCGATGCCAGCCTCTTGGAAAATACTCTC
>DATDKO010000345.1:0-9592 GCA_036519935.1 Rubrobacter sp.
AGAGTGCGCGCGGCACCTTCGAGGCAGAGCGGGTTGTGGACGCCGGTGGTCCGCGGGGGGCGCGGGAGATCGGCCGGATGGTCGGGGTGGAGGTTCCTGTGATGGCCGTGCGGCACCAGGTCGTCAGCTTCCCTTACGTGCCTGAGGGGGTAGAGCATCCGTTCCCGCTCGTGTTCAACGTGGGCAAGGGCTACTACTGGCGACCCGAAGAGCAGGGTGTTCTGCTTGGCATGAGCAACCCCGTTGACGAGGCTGACGAGACGGGGCGCTACCAGATCGACTTCGACTGGGACTACTACGAGCGGTTGCGCCCTGACTGGGAGTCGGCACACCCGGCGCTCGGGGGCTTGCCGGTATCGCGGGCGTGGGCGGCGTCCATCGACTACACGCCGGACCACCTCCCCATCATCGACGAGCCGGTGGAAGGGTTCTACGTCCTGGCCGCGGGGGGGCACGGGATGATGTGGGGGCCGGCGCTGGGAGAGAAGATGGCCGGGCTCATCTGTGAGGGAACGGTCGAAGACTTGCCCAAGGAGGACATAGAGCTTGCGCGGTTCTCACGGGAGAGGGACCCGAACAGGGTTGAGGACACCATCGCCCTTCCCTTTCCCAAAGAGTAGAAGAGGAGATAGAGCTGTGACGACTGCGCCGCAGTTGACGGCCGAGATCCCGGAAGAAGTAAAGGCGTTGAAGGCCCGCATAGCCAGGTTCGTGAGGGAGGAGCTTCATCCGTTCGAGGCGGAGATCGCGGAGCGCGGGGAGATCGAGGAGGAGAAACTGCTGGCGCTGCGCAACAAGGCCCGCGAGGCCGGGTTCAGCAACCTCAACATGCCCGCGGAGTACGGCGGTATGGACCTGTCCATGGTCTCGCTCGTCGCACTGGAGGAGGAGTCAGGGAAGGTGACCAATGGCCTCGGGTACATGGTCGCCGACAGGGGACCGAGGGAGTTACTGGAGCTGGCCAGCCCCGAGCAGATAGAGCGCTACGTCATGCCCGTCTTGCGGGGCGAGACGCGGGAGGCCTGGGCCATCACCGAGCCCGAGGCCGGCTCGGACATAAAAGACATAAAGACCACGGCCAAGAGAGAAGGGGAAGGGTGGGTTCTGAACGGAGACAAGTGGTTCGTGACCGGCGGTGAGCGGGCCGGCTTCTTTATCGTGCTGGCGTGGGCCGGTGAGGAGCAGGCGTCTTTTCTCGTGGAGCGCGAGACGCCGGGGCTTGAGTTCGTGCGCACACCGGTTTTTATGCACGACCCTTACGCCTCCAAGCATGTCGAGTTGCGGCTGAAGAACTGCCGGGTCCCTGAGGGCACGCGGCTCGGAAGCGGAGGGGACGAGGGGACCAAGCGCTGGTTTTCGATGGAGAGGCTGATGATAGCGGCGCGTTGTTGCGGGGCTGCCGAGAGGCTCATAGACCTTGCCCGTTCGTGGTCGCTGGAGCGCTCGGCTTCTGGCAAGAAGATCTCCGAGTACCAGGCGATCCAGTTCATGCTGGCCGACTCGGCGACCGAGCTGAACGCCGCGAAGCTGATGGTACACCACGTGGCCTGCATGTGGGGTCTCGAGGTCCCGAGCATCCTGCACGGGAAGACCGCGATGGCGAAGCTGTTCGCTTCGGAGATGGCGGGCCGGGTGGCTGACAGGGTGGTCCAGATCTTCGGTGGCCGCGGGTACATGACCGAGAACCCGGCCGAGCGGTACTACCGCGAGCTCAGGGTTGACCGCATCTGGGAGGGCACGAGCGAGATACAGCGCTCGATCATCGCCCGCGGTTTGCTGAAGCGGGGCCGAGAGGCGTATACGATGGGCTGGTAGCGAGAAGGAGAACGTACCCATGGACAGAGAGAAGAGCTGAGCGCTTACGGATCGAAGACTACACAGTCATCAAGCACGACATGGCGAGGTTCGGCTGAGCAGTCGGGGTTAGTAGGTACGTTCCGCGAGGGCTTCGATCTCAGCAGCGAGTCGTCGCAGCGAGTCGCGAAGTTCGGGCGGCTTGCGCACCACGAAGGGGAATGAGAGTCCCGCCAGCACCCGCGCCATCCATCCGAGATCCGAGGTCGAAGAGATCATAACGACGCCGTGTGGTGTCTCCTGGAGCGAGACGCCCATCTTAGGGAGTTGCCCGCGCGCCTCTCCCGGCGTGGTCTCGAGCAACACCTCTACGGACCAGCGGTCCTCTCGCATATCCGCAAGTGCCTCGAGTACCCCCTGGGGCGTGTCGAAGCCTGGCGGGAGTACGAACGACTCATCGAGCCTCTCCACCGAGAGTACCCGGTCCAACCTGAAGAGGCGTCTTCCTTCCCGCAGGTGACAGTAACCGAAGGTGTACCAGAAAGCATCCCCCTGAACGACGGCGTAGGGATCCACAGCCCTCCGCGTCTCCCCTGAGTCCCCCGCCCTGTAGCGCATCCGCACCCGCTTGCGTTCCCGCACGGCCGCGCTCAAGGTCACGACGACCTCGCCCGCAGGGAGGCGCGCCGGGGCCGCGGCGGCGGGGACGACGACCTCCTCGAAGGTACGCACCCGCTCGCGCAACTCCTCGGGCATGACACGCTCCAGCTTCGCCCGGGCGCCCTCGACGGCAGGGGCGGCCCCCGAAAGACCGAGCCTGCGGGCCGAGAGCAGCCCAAGGGCCAGCGCGAGCGCCTCCTCGTCCGTGAACATCATCGGCGGCAGCTTGAAACCAGGCCTCAGAGTATAGGCGCCGTACCTGCCTCTCTCGGCCTCCACGGGCACGCCCATCTCCTGGAGCATCGCCACGTAGCGCCGCACGGTGCGCTCGCCGACCTCGAGCCTACGGGCCAGTTCGGGACCACCCACCCTCCCCCGCGCCTGGAGCAACTCCAGCATCGAGAGCAACCTCGTCGTTGGACGGTAGCCGTACACCCTTCTACCTCCGAAAAACCTCGCGGTTCCACAGGTTATCAGGAAGGATTATGACCTCTTTCGCCAGTATTCTCATCAGGCAAGCGAGAGAGGAGATACACGTCGTGAACGATTGGTTATCTGTGGAGCTCGCGAGGGAGAGGAACGCAAGGCTTCTGGCCGAGGCTGAGGAGCGGCGGCTCGCGCGGCTAGCCCCCCGCAGGCCGGTCTGGTCCGCGCTGCGGGCGCGGGTGGCGAGGAAGATGTTCGAGTTTGCGGTGGCGCTGGAAAAGGAAGAGACCTGGCGGGCCGTATGGGAGAGGCTGGAGGCGCCGCGACACCCGTGAAAGCGGCTTCCGAAAGGGTCGGCCCTTCCTCAATCCGCGCTGGTCAGCTAATCAGCTCTTTCTTCGGCTTCCTGGCTGACGGCTTGTAGGGCGGAAGTGGGATCGTAGTCAGCAGGGAGGGGTATGAAGGGAGGTCGAACGGTCCCCATCGGTGCGCCGTGCCTGGTCTCTGCGAGCTTTTTGAGGACCGCGGGGGACGCGTACTCCTTGGTCATCGCGCGCCCTTTCTGGAGCCTTTCGGAGAGGGCTGTGCCCTCGGCCTCGTCGCCTTCCCCATGCTTCTTGTAGAGTTCGAGCACCTCTTCGGGGATAAAGTTGGCCAAGGCTGAGATAACACCCTGGGCCCCCGTACCGAGCCTCCGCCACAGGTCGTCTTCCGTGCCGAGGAGCACGCCCTTGCCGCCCTGGAGAACGGCCTCGGCATAGCCTTCCTCCCCGCCCGAGTCCTTGACGCCCCAGACGGGGAGTTCTCTCACGACCCTGTCGGGAACAGGTACGGCGTACTTGGGGATGTGGTAGACGATGGTGGTATGGTCCGTCGCCTCGAGCGCGGGCTCGTAGAAGCGCACCATCCCTTCCGGCTCCACGGGCTTGAAGTAGTAGGGCGGCAGGACGAGCACGGCGGTAGCGGGATAGTCCTCTATAGCGCGCAGCATCTCGACGGTCTCGGGCAGGTTGTTCTGCATGACGGCGGGGATGATCTGGACCTGGAACCCGCGCCCGAACAGCGCCTCGAGAACCCGCAGCTTCTCACCGAGCGTCACCGAAGGTCCCTCGCCGTTGGTGCCGAATGGCACGATGCCCCGCACGCCCATCTCGGCCAGCCAGGAGACGTGGTCCAAGTACGCGTCCTCGTCGACCGCGAAGGAGCCGTCGTCCTTGAACGGCGTCACATTGGCGACGTAAACGCCTTCTATCTCTTGCATCCTCGCACCTCCCTTAAAGCCCTGGAGTTATCTTGCACCACGCGGCTCACCTCCCCAGAGACTCCTCACCTTCGAGAAAGGCCCGCAGCTCGTCTCGGTCGGGCAGGCCCTCGTAGTCGCCAAGCGTCGCGACGCTCAGGGCGCCCATCGCGTTCGCAACTCGTAGGCGTTCTCCCGCAGGCAGTTCCCAAAGATGGCCGGCCAGGTACCCGGCGGCAAAGGCGTCGCCGGCTCCCACGGGGTCGACCTCCGCCACCGTGAAGGCTGGGTGCTCCAGGACTTCGCCCTCGACAAGGGCCAGGCTTCCCGCTCCGCCCCTCTTCAGCACCACCTCTTCTGGACCTCTCCCTGCCAGCTCCCGCACGAACCCTTCGTCGTCACGGCCCCAGAGCGCCCTGGCCTCCTCGTCACCAGCAAAGAGCAGATAGACGTCGGGCAGGATCTCCTCGACGAACTTTCGCGCCTCCTCCGTCTCCCACAGCTTCGAGCGGTAGTTGACGTCGAAGCTGACGAGCGCACCCGACGCGCGGGCTTCCCTGGCAGCCCACAGGACAAAGGCGCAGCAGCCCTCCGAGAGGGCCGGCGTGATGCCCGTCAGGTGCACGAACCTTACGCCCGAGAAGTAATCCGTAGCGAAGGCGTCTCTGTGCATCGTCGAGGCGGCCGAGCCCTGCCTGTAGTAATAGACCCGGACATCCGTGCCGATCTTCTCCCGAATATATAGTCCGGTCGGGCGCTCCATTATCCTGCGCACCTGGGAAGTGTCAACACCTTCGGCGCGGATGCGGTCGAGTACCAGTTGGCCAGGCTCGTCTTCGCCGAGGTAGCCGGCCCATCCGGCGGAGAGACCGAGGCGGGAGAGGGCGATAGCTAGGTTCGACTCGGCGCCTCCGATCTTGAGTTCCAGGCTACCGGCGTGGCGCAGACGCCCGGGCCGCGGAGGAACACCGAGAACCATCGTCTCGCCCGCTGTGATAACGTCGAGGTTCTGCGCCAACTGTGGCCTCTCCCTTGCTTCGCCTCTCCCTGTACCAGGGCATTATCCTACCTGGAGAGCGACCCTGCTTATGCTAATCTGGTCGCCATCGATGATTCGAGAAAGAGAGGTGGTCGGGATCGACCTGATCGGCAGGATCGACGCGCTTGAGGTAGGAGGAAGGTCGCTCGCCTTCTGGGGACTAGGGCAGGTGGGGGTGGCGATCAAAGGTCCAGGCGGCGTCATTTATGTGGACCCTTACCTCACCGACTCCGACGGCGAAGGCGGAAGCCTGCCGCGCACTTTCCCTCCACCGCTCGCCCCCGCCGAGGTCACCAACGCCTCGGCCGTACTACTGACCCACGTCCACATCGACCATACCGACCCCGACACCGTGCTGCCGCTCTCCGAGGCTTCACCCGATGCCCGCTTCGTCGCGCCATTCACCACCAACGACACGCTCGTCGAGGCGGGGTTGGACGAAGAACGCCTTGTCGTGCCCGAGACCGGGGAGCCGGTAGAAATCGCGGGGTCCAGGGTCACGGCCATCCCTTCGGCCCACGCTGAGTTGGAGCGCGACCCCGAGCGTGGCTACCCTTATCTGGGATACGTGATCGAGTGGAACGGTGTGATCGTCTACCACGCCGGCGACACCGTGGTCTACGACGGCCTGATCGAAACCCTCTCAGCCTGGGACATAGACGTCGCCTTCGTGCCTATAAACGGCCGCGACTACTTCAGGACGGGGAGGGGCATTATCGGCAACACCGACTTCCGCGAGACCGCCGAGCTCACCGAGACGCTGGATATCGGTCTGATCGTGCCCACGCACTACGACCTGATCGAAGGCAACACGGCCGACCCAGGACACTTCGTCAGCTACCTCTACAGCCTGAACCCTATGCGTCCGCACAAGCTGCTTCGTCCCGGCGAACTACTCTACTTCGTCAAAGATATCTAGAGGACCCCATAAGGGCCGAGAAGACCCATGTGCGCCCTGACGCCGGCCCCGAGTTCGTGCATGAACTCGGGGTAGGGACCCAGTTGCGCGTCGGCGTATTTCGTAAGTTCCCAGAGGTCTGTAACGCCGTTATTCAGCCCTTCTCCCACCAAGCCGTTCATTTGTATCGTGAAGTCGAGGGAGCGGTCGAGAAAGTCGATGGCGTCCTCGTCCCGCATGGGTGGATAGTGGGCTGTCAGCAGGTAGCCTGGACGCAAGCTTCTGAGGGTACGGACGGTGTTCTGGTATGCGGCCGCGTCGAAGTAGCGCGGTGGGAGCAGACGGTTCCCCCCACGGTCGTAGATACCCGTCTCGAGGGCGGCATCTATGATGATGGCCGCCTCGTTCTTCGCGTCCCAGATGCCGAGGTGGCCAGGCGTGTGGCCGGGGAGGTTCAGGATCTCGACCCGCCAGTCCGGCCCTAGCCTCAGAGTCTCTCCGCCGCGCAGGCCCACGTCGACAGGAGAGTCTCCGCCCAGCTCCGTGCGGATCCAATCCTTGGATTCCTCGTCGGGACCGAAGCCGTAGGGCTCGGACCAGAGGTAGATCTCCGCCGTTATCCGTTCGTTGCTCTCTACCCATGCCCTGTCGGCCTCGCCACACGAGAACCGAAGCCCTGGGTTCATCTCCTTGAGGGCGCGGTTGCCGCCGCAGTGGTCGACGTCGGCGTGGCTTATTATGACCTCGTCCACGTCTTCGATGCCGAGGCCTATCCCCTCCAGGTAAGGGACGATGACCTCCCCGGGCGTGCCGGAGAGGCCGGTATCGACGAGGACCGTCCTCTCCTCCCCGATGAGCAGGTACTGGCACATAAATCGCTCCCCGAGGTCAGACTCGATGCGGTGGATGCCCTGCAGTATCTCCATCTTCGCCCCTACACTAACCACCCCGGGAACCTCGCGCAATGGAACCCCGGTCGTGGTAGTTTGTACCCATCAAGGAAGGAGGCCCGGATAACATGTACCTCTCCCGACACAGGGCCGCAGGAGGCGCCCGCTGGGCGCTGGACGGACACTACCTCCCGCAGGACTTCACGCTGGAGCGGCTACTCGGAGTCCGCGCCACGGAGGTTCGAAGCTTCGTCGATGGGCAAACGTTGGGAGAGGAGACAGGAGACCCTTCCCTGCCTCCTGTTGAGCCTGGGCACGAGATCTGGGCCAGCGGGGTGACCTACCTGCGCAGCAGGGAGGCACGTGAGCTGGAGTCGACCGACGCCGACGCCTACGAGAGAGTCTACGACGCCGAGCGGCCCGAGCTTTTCTTCAAGGCTCTGGGGTGGCGGTCCGTGGGCCACGGCGACAGGGTACGCGTCCGCGAAGACAGCAGTTGGAACGTGCCCGAGCCCGAGCTCGTTCTGGTCGTCAACAGCGGGATGGAGGTCGTCGGCTACACTGCTGGCAACGACGTATCCTCACGGGACATAGAGGGCGAGAACCCGCTGTATCTGCCGCAGGCCAAGGTCTACGACGGCTCTTGCTCTCTAGGGCCAGGCATCGTCCTCTCCGGTCCTGACTCGATGCGGGACCTCCTCATCACCATGAGCATCAGGCGTGGCGGTGAGAGCATCTTCGAGGACGAGATAGATACGTCGCAGATGAAGCGTTCGCCCGAGGAGCTTGCAGCCTTTCTGGGCAGGGAGCTCGCCTTCCCCGGCGGGGCCTTTTTGATGACCGGGACGGGGATAGTACCCGAAGACGATTTCACGTTAGGGCCTGGTGATCTGGTCCGGATCTCGGTCGGAGATCTCGTCCTCCAGAACGAGGTAGCGTAAGACGGCTCATAGAATGAGCGAGGATCGGGTAGAGAGAGAACAGGCGTTTTATCCAGGAGGAAGATCTTGATCGAATCACAGATAGAATCCATGAACTTCATCGGCGGCGAGTGGGTCCCCGCCGACTCGGGCGAGACCTTGGAGATAGTGAACCCGTCGAACCCCTCCGAGGTGCTAGGGACCACCCCCAGATCGGACAAGGCGGAGACGGAGCGGGCCATAGAGGCTGCGGCCGAAGCCCTACCCGACTGGAAAGCCACGCTGCCCGCCGCCCGCGGCGCCATCCTGATGGAGGCAGCAAACATCATCGAGTCGCGCGAGGACGAGCTGGCCCGGCTCATGGCGCTGGAGGCCGGCAAGCCGATGAAGGAAGCCCGCATGGAGGTTGGACGCGCGGCGAGCATCTTCCGCTACTACGGCTCCGAAGGCTGGCGCATGCCAGGCATAGCCCCGCCCTCCGCGCGGCCCGGAGTGAGCCACACCTCCATCAGGGAGCCCCTCGGGGTCGTCGGCCTCATAACGCCGTGGAACTTTCCGCTGGCGATACCGACGTGGAAGATGGCACCGGCCCTGATCTGCGGCAACACCATCGTGATGAAGCCAGCAAGCAACGCCTCTCTGAACGCAGCAGCCCTCGTCCGGATACTCGCGGAGGCGGGCTTGCCGGACGGGGTCCTGAACATGGTAACGGGTCCCGGAGGAGCGGTAGGAGACGCGCTCGTCACCGACCCGCGCGTCAAGGGCATCTCGTTTACGGGCTCGACGAGCGTAGGCCTCGGTATACAAGGCCGGGCCACAGGTAAGAAGGTCCAGCTGGAGATGGGCGGCAAGAACCCTTACGTCGTGATGGAGGACGCCGACCTCTCAGACGCGGCGGCTAAAGTCTCCTTCAGCGCGTTTGGATACGCCGGCGAGAAATGTACGGCCTCGAGCCGGGCCATCGTCGTCGAGGAGGTCTACGATGAGTTCATCGAAGAGCTCAAGAGCGCAACCGAAGCCATGAAGGTCGGCGACCCGCTCGAAGAGGATACAGACATAGGACCCGTTGTCAACAAGAGCCAGTACGACAGTATCCTCGAAGCCCTCGAAACAGCGAAAGACGAAGGGCGTGTGGTCATCGAAGGCGGCGCCACGGGGTCCGAGGACGATGGTTACTACATCGCCCCTGCCATCGTCGCCGACGTAGACAACGGATCGGAGACTGCGCAGGAGGAGATCTTCGGTCCCGTCCTCGCCGTCATAAAGGCCCGCGACTTCGACGATGCGGTCGGGCTCGCCAACGATACCCGCTACGGGCTGACCGCGGGGATAGCGACGAAGTCTCTGCGCTACGCCCACGAGTTCAGCGCCCGCTCGGAGACGGGCCTCGTGAACGTCAACCTGCCGACCGCGGGCCTGGAGTTCCAGGTGCCTTTCGGCGGCAACAAGGAGTCGGGCGTCGGCGGACGTGAGCAGGGACCTGCGGCCCTGGATTTCTACTCGTCGTGGAAGACCGTCTCCATCATGCCGCTGTAGAGCGTGAGGGCGAGAGGGTTCACCCACGTCAGCATCAGCGCAACCGACCTGGAGGAGTCGGTCCGCTTCTACACGGACTTCTTCGGGATGGAGGAGGTCCCGTCGCCCGACTTCTCCGGGCCGGTGCGCTGGCTGCGGGTGGGTGATCTGCAACTCCACCTCTTCCTCGACAAAGACCCCGCGCCACAG
>DATDKO010000346.1:0-4099 GCA_036519935.1 Rubrobacter sp.
TTAGATCCCCTCGAAGTTGCAGTCCTGAAGGAGAGCGGATGATCGCGCAAGAGCTATCTCTTCCCGTGCACGGGTGCCCGAAACGAGCTAAGCTCGTCGCCGTAACACAGTCGCCTGTGCAATAAGGAATGGAGAGGAAAGATACCTTGCGCTTCCCGGAGAACTTCTTGTGGGGCACGGCTACGGCGGCCTACCAGGTCGAGGGCGCCGTTAACGAAGGCGGTCGCGCCGCGTCCATCTGGGACACGTTCAGCCATACCCCTGGCAAGGTCGTCCACGGCGACACGGGCGACATCGCCTGTGACCAGTACCACCGCCTGGAAGAAGACCTCGACCTGATGTCCGAGCTCGGGATACAGGCCTACCGCTTCTCCGTGGCCTGGCCCCGCATTCAACCAGAGGGAAGCGGTCCAGCCAACCACAAAGGCCTCGATTTCTACCGCAGGCTCGTCGAGGGCTTGAGGCAACGCTCCATCGAGCCCATGCTAACGCTCTACCACTGGGACCTGCCGCAGGCGCTGGAGGATATGGGCGGCTGGACCAACAGGGACACGAGCGAACGCTTCGCAGAGTACGCCGGTATCGTCTACGAGGCCCTCTCGGATAACGTAGAGTTCTGGATCACCTTGAACGAACCCTGGGTCTCGGCCTGGATGGGTTACGGCCTCGGCGTCCACGCCCCTGGCCACAAAGACAGCGCCAGGGCGCTCGCCGCGACACACCACCTCCTGCTCGGCCACGGCCTCGCGATGGAGCGGATGCGCTCCACCGGGGATGGAAACCAGCTCGGCGTCACCTTGAATCTGCATCCTGCCCACCCTTCGCGAGACCGCGAGGCCGATAGGGAGGCCGCGAGCAGGGTAGACGGACAGGCAAACCGCCTCTACCTGGATCCCCTGTTTCATGGCGATTATCCGGAGGAAGTGTTCTCGCATTACACGGAACGCGGCGTGGACCTATCTTTCGTCCAGGACGGGGATCTCGCCAGGATCTCCGTTCCCATCGACTTCCTTGGTATCAACTACTACTTTCGCAACACCGTCCGCGATGCGCCTGAGGAAGAAGGGCGGGACGTGCCCTTCGCCGATCTCGGCGCCCGTACCGTTATCCCGCACGAGGCGGAGAAGACTGCTATGGGCTGGCCCGTGGAGCCGGAAGGCCTGACTGAGATACTGGTCCGGATCAAAGAAGAATATGCAGACCTGCCCATCTACGTAACCGAAAACGGGCGTGCCGTCCACGACTACATAGACCCAGAGGGCGACGTGGACGACGAGGAGCGCGTCTCTTACCTGGACGCCCACTTCAGGGCAGCCCATAAGGCGATGGAGCGAGGCGTCGACTTGCGCGGTTACATGGTGTGGTCTTTCCTGGATAACTTCGAGTGGGCCGAAGGGTACTCCAAGCGGTTCGGGATCGTGTTCGTGGAGTACGGAACGCAGCGGCGCGTCCCCAAGTCGAGCGCCCGCTGGTACTCTGACGTCATCCGGCGTAATGGACTGGAATAGAGAATATCTGGAAAGGACAGGACTTTGGAATATAGAGACCTCGGACAGACGGGGATGCGCGTCTCGGAGATCAGCCTCGGCACCTGGGCATTCGGGGGCGACTGGGGTACCGTCAGCGAGGACGACGCCTACGCCGCTCTGAACCGGGCGGTCGACCTCGGCGTGAATTTCCTCGATACGGCGGACGTCTACGGCGACGGACGAAGCGAAAAACTCATTGGCAGGCTCCTGAGGGACCGACCAAACGATGAGATCCTGGTCGCGACCAAGGCCGGGCGACGCCTGGATCCCCACGTTCCGGAAGGATACGATTACGACAACCTCTCGGCCTTCGTCGAGCGTAGCCTGAACAACCTTGGGGTCGATGCCCTGGACCTGCTGCAGCTCCACTGCCCACCGACGGAGACGTACCATCAGGACCCGACCTTCGAGGCCCTGGACCGGCTGCAGGAAACAGGAAAAGTCCGCAATTACGGCGTGAGCGTGGAGAGGGTCGACGAGGCCCGGATGGCCCTCGACTACCCGAACGTGAAGACCGTCCAGATCATCTTCAACATCTTCCGTCAGAAGCCGGCAGAGGAGTTCTTCCCGCTCGCCGAAGAACGTAACGTCGGTATCCTTGCCCGCGTACCCCTCGCCAGCGGCTTGCTCTCAGGCAAGATGCGTTCGGACCGCGCGTTTACCGAAGACGACCACCGCAACTTCAACCGAGAGGGGCAGGCCTTCGACAGGGGGGAAACGTTCTCCGGCGTGAATTTCGAGACTGGCCTCCTGGCCGCCGAAGAGCTAAAGGAGCTCGTACCAGAAGGATATACCCTCGCGCAGTTCGCTCTGCGTTGGATCCTCATGCACCCCGCCGTCTCCTGCGCCATCCCAGGCGCCAAGAGCCCCTCCCAGGTCGAGGACAACGTCGCCGCGGCCAAGATGCCTCTGCTCTCCGCCGAGGTCATGCAACGAGCGCGGGAGATCTACGACCGCCACGTCCGCGAGGAGGTCCATCACAGGTGGTAGCCTGGCCCTTGGCCTATCGGTACGCTCGCGTAGAGGGTTAGGCGCCTTTGGAGACCGAAACGGACGTTCTGGTCGTCGGTGGGGGACTGGGGGGTGTGGCTGGTACCCTGGCGGCGTTGCGTCTTGGCCGGAGGGTCGTGCTTACCGAGGAGACGGATTGGATCGGCGGCCAGCTCACCGCCCAGGCGGTTCCACCGGACGAGCATCCCTGGATCGAGGAGATGGGTTGCACGGCGAACTACCGCCGGTTGAGGAGTGGAATCAGGGATTTCTACAGGCGCAACTATCCCCTCGCGACAGGAGCCCGCGACCTGGAACACCTCAATCCCGGAGCCGGGCTGGTGAGTCGCCTCTGCCACGAGCCCCGTGTAGCCCTGGTCGTCCTTGAGGGGATGCTCGCACCCTACCGCTCAGGACGCAGGTTGCGAGTGCTGCTCCGCCATCGGCCCGTAGCGGCCGCGAGCGAAGGGGATCTCATCACGGCAGTAACCCTTCTGGATGAGGAGAGCGGCGAGCCCCTGACCGTCCACGCGAGATACTTTCTCGACGCGACAGAGCTCGGTGACATGCTGGAGCTGGCCGGCGTAGAGCACACCATAGGGGCTGAGAGCCAGGATGAGACCGGGGAGCCCCACGCGCCGCCGGGAGACCCGAACCCTTTGGATCAGCAGGCGGTGAGCTGGTGCTTTCCTCTAGATTACATGCCAGGCGAGGACCACACGATAGACAAGCCCCAGGACTACGACTTCTGGCGTGGCTACCGGGCGAGCTTCTGGCCTGGCCCGCAACTCTCCTGGACCGACGTCTACCCCGACAACTTGCAGCCCCGTCACCGCGCGATCTTCCACGAAGAACCCTTCTTCGCCGGGCGTGACGGCTCTGACCTCTGGCACTACCGGCGCATACTCGCCCGCGAGAACTTCTCCGAGGGTCTGCTCGAAAGCGACATCACCCTGGTCAACTGGCCGCAGATAGACTACTGGCTAGGCCCGCTTGTAGGCGTCGGAGAAACGGAGAGACACGAACATCTGCAACGCGCGAGGCAACTCAGCCTCTCGATGCTGTACTGGATGCAGACCGAAGCGCCCAGGCTCGACGGTGGCGCAGGATACAGGGGCCTGCGTATTCGTCCCGACGTCGTCGGTACCAGAGATGGCTTAGCCAGGTGTGTCTACGTGCGCGAGAGCCGCCGCATCAGGGCCGAGTTCACGGTGCTGGAGCAGCACGTGGGCGTCGAGGCGCGAGGCGGATCAGGGGGAGCGCAGTACTTCCACGACAGCGTGGGCATCGGCGCCTACCGTATAGACTTGCATCCCAGCGCCGCAGGACGTAGCTACGTGGATGTGAGCAGCTGGCCGTTCCAGATCCCGCTCGGCGCCATGATCCCGGTGCGCGTCAGAAACCTGCTGCCGGCCTGCAAGAACCTGGGAACTTCCCACATCACCAACGGTTGCTACAGGCTGCATCCCGTCGAGTGGAACGTCGGTGAGGTCTCAGGAGCCCTCGCCGCCTACTGCCTGGATAGAGACCTCGTCCCGAGGCAAGTATACGATCAAGCGGAAAGCCTGGAGGACTTCCAA
>DATDKO010000347.1:0-3393 GCA_036519935.1 Rubrobacter sp.
GTAGCGCTGTGGGCCATCGCCGCGCGCATCACCGAGTTCGGCTTCAGCCCGAACCGCGTGGCCGCCCTCGGCGAGAACTTGATTCTCCTGGTCAATCTGGCGTGGTCCGCCGTGCTCTACCTCCGCTTTCTGAGAGGGCGCGGATCGTTCACGGGCCTCGAACGGTGGCAAACGGATTACCTGCCGGTCTATGCCCTGTGGGCGGCGATCGTCGTGATCGTCTTTCCGCCGGTGTTCGGGTACACCTGACAGGGCGCCGATATACTCGTTCTCCGCACCGGCCATCGCGGCTGTGGTGCTCGGCGCGACGCAAGTAGTTCATCAGCCCCGGGCACCGTGCACCAGCGAGAGGCAGCTATGGAATTCCACTTCCCGCACTGCGCCCTTATTCACCTAAGTGCGTGGAATAGGAATTCTCGGAAGTTCGGATGCAGGATCCTGCATAACCCGGTCATAGAGTTGGGGTAGAAGACGTCTCACGACCTCCCACGCATAGAAGTCAACACTACATCTTGTGGCGGCGTATACAGATGCGAAAAGGTGAATAAACGCGGGCACCTTCATCCTGCCTCCATCGTTGGCTACTACGACGATGCCAGGAACTTGAGGACGGCTCTTTGACCGAGACCACGGGGTTCTATAGATAGTCTTACACGCAGTGGGAAGACTGTTGGTCTCTGAGGCGTCGCCTGCGGCACCGGACGTCGCAGCGGGAGACCCGATCGGAGGGTGCTTGGCGTAGTGACGATGTTCGTCTCTTCGGTGGCCGTCGCGGTGATCCTGCCAGCCTTACCCTCGCCCGGTTTCGGTGCTCATCAGGAGGCGCCGACCAGCGCGGCGCAACGCTCACTCAGGCATGCCTCCGCCTCCACAGAGAGTCTCCCGACCAGCTCTCCCGCTGAGGGAAGGTCCCGCACCAGCCCGACTGCCTGCCCAGCGTAGACGTTCGCCTTCGAGTAGTCACCATTCCTTTGCGCCTCCTCGAAGTCCGCGCGAATCGTCACCAATCCCGCTAACAACTCTTCCTCCCTCCCGTGCCACCGTTCGGAGAAGTCGTTGCTAATGGCCCTGCCTGGGAACTCCTCCGGCCAAGGGAAATCCTGCACTATATCGAAGACGTGTGTATGGATCGTCTGGGTCTCGTCGGCCTTGAGTATGCATTGCTTGGCGCCATCGGTACCGGTCGACTCAACGGTGGCACAAAAGCGCGTACCCACCCAGGCGCCGGTCGCACCCATCGCGAGAACCCCCGCCACCGCCCTTCCCGTTGCCAGACCCCCCGCGGCAAGGACGGGAAGGCCGGACACCTCGCCCACCTCGAGAACTCTCTGCAGGAGCGGAAGGGTGCCCACACTGCCGGTGTGACCTCCGGCGTCGGTGCCCTGGGCCACGAGGAAATCTGCGCCTGCTTCGGCAGCCCGTGCGGCCGAATTGCCGTTGTTCACCTGGCAGAAGACCTTGGCGCCCGCTTCCTTGATGCGGGCTATGTAGGGCGTCGGGTCGCCGGCGTGGACGGAGACGGCGGAAGGTTGAGCGCCGAGCGCCGCGTCCAGCAGCTCGGGCCGACTCTCTAGCGCCCAGATCAACAGCCCTATGCCGAAGGGTCCGTGGGGCCTGGCGAGATTCGCCTGCTCCGCGATCCAGGCTTCGGGGGTCGCGCTGCCGACGCCGATCATGCCCAAACCCCCACCAGCGCTCACCGCGCCGGCCAACACTCCACCGGACCAGTTGGCCATGGGGGCCGAGACTATCGGGTGTTTGAGGCCGAATATCCGGGTCAGTTCCGTGGACAGCATTGCTCACCTCCGTGCTTCACCCGTCCGGGAGCCTGCCCACGCTAGGGCGTCCTCCAGACGGTCGTTTCCCCAGAAAAGTTCTGCGCCGACAACGAAGCTCGGAGCACCGAAGATCCCGAGTTCTTTGGCCCGCCGGGTCTGTTCGCGCAAGCGCAGTTTGTTTTCGGGTGCTTGGGCTTGTTCAATGAGTTGCGCGCCCGACTGTCCGAGCGAGTTGAGTATCGAGCGAATCTCCGCAGGGTCCCCGATCTCGCGATCCTCGGCAAAGTTGGCTTGGAAGACTGCCCGCGTGAACTCAGGAAGCCAAAGCTCGGATGTCGCTTTCGCGAGGCAGGCGATCCGGGCCGCGAGCAGGCCGCTGCGCGGGAAGCGTGACGGCCTCGTGAACGGGATGAAGTACTTAGTGCAGAGGCGCTCCATGTCTCGCCACATATAACGTCCCTTCGCCGGGTAGACGTTGAAGGGCGAGTCGTCCCAGCCCTGCTCCGCGAAGATGGGACCCAAGAGGAACGGCTCCCAGAGGACCGGTACGCCCGCCGCCGTGGCTATTTCCTCTATCCGGGCAGAGGAAAGGTAGGAGTACGTGCTTCCGAACTCGAACCAGAACTCCACGCTAGCTGTGTTCAAGGTGCCGCCAACAGCCCTCAGCCTCGCTTACAGATCTGCAACGGCGGGGATGACCTTCTGCCCGAACGTCTCCAGCGGCGAGATCTCGTGCACGTTGGGCATGTTGAAGATCAGGTGCTCGATTCCCGCCTCGCCAAGATCTTCGCACATCTCGATCACGTCGTCCGGACCCATGCCTTCCGGACCGAGGTTGACGCTGCCAAGGGCGGTGCGCTCTATCTCCTCGTAGTCCCTCCCCACGTCATCACAGTGGCGCCGCAGAACCTCCAGCTTGTGCCGGATCGTCCCCGCTCCCCCATAGGCGAAGAGGTTGCAAGCGTCGGCGTACTGCGCGACCAGTCGCAAAGTCTTCTTCTCACCCATGCCGCCGACCATTATAGGGGGATGTGGTTGGCTTACGGCCGGTGGGTTGTTCATCGGCTCCTCGAGGTGGTAATGCTTGCCCCTGTAAGGCTTGATCTCTTGCGACCACATCAGGTGGGCGATCTGCAAAGCTTCTTCCAATCGCTCGAAGCGCTCAGCGGTGGGCGGGAACGGCACGCCCAAGCCCCTGGACTCGCGCTCGTTCCATCCCGCGCCGATGCCGAGGTAAGCCCGTCCGCCCGAGAGCACGTCGAGGGCGGTTACGGTCTTTATCAGGACACCCGGATAACGGTAGTGCACGCCTGTTACCAGGGTGCCTAGTTTGACGCGATCGGTGATGCCAGCCAAGAAGCTGAGGGCGCTGTAGCCCTCGAGCATGGGTTCCTCGACCTCTCCGACCACCCCGATCTGGAAGAAGTGGTCCATCACCCAGATGCTCGCGAAGCCGGCCTCGTCGGCGGTCCTCCCGATCTCCGCCAACTTCGGTCCGATCGAAGCGGGGGCCTCGGGCCAAGTGAAGCGCGGAACCTGCAATCCTATGCGCACGGCGGGCTCTCCGTTCTGTCTAGAGATGGGTCTATTACTAGCCCGCCTATCGTACCCACAA
>DATDKO010000348.1:0-8037 GCA_036519935.1 Rubrobacter sp.
GCGCAAGCGCGTCGGGCGCGGCACGGGCTCGGGACGCGGCAAGACTTCGGGACGTGGCCACAAGGGCGCGGGCGCCCGCTCTGGTGTCTCCGCGTTCGCGGCCTACGAGGGCGGACAGATGCCGTTGCAGCGGCGGTTGCCGCGCCGGAAGGGCGAGGCGAGAGGCCGCCACACGGTGGCCCGCCCAACCGTCTACGCGCCGGTGAACCTCGGCGAACTCCAGGGCGTCCGCGGTGATACGATAGGTCCGGACGAGCTGCGGGCCGCCGGACTCGTCAGGAAGAAGGCTGAGCTCATCAAGATCCTTGGACAAGGGGACGCAGGGCGCGCCGTTACGGTAAAGGCGCATGCGTTCTCCAACTCGGCCAGGGAGAAGATAGAGGCTGGCGGCGGAAGCGTCGAGGTACTGGAGCGGTAGAGATGTTGGGATCCCTAGCCAACGCCTGGAAAATCCCGGAGCTGCGAATGAGGCTCCTGTTCACGTTCGCCATGCTGGCGGCGTACCGTCTGGGGGCCTACATACCCCTGCCAGGAGTCGACCCGAGCGTCCTCGGTGGCGGTCTTCAGAGCAGCAACCCCATAACGGGCCTGTTCGGGACGTTCACGGGCGGAGCCTTCAACAACTTCTCGGTGTTCTCGCTGGGGATCATGCCCTACATAACAGCAGCGATCGTGATGCAGCTTATGACGGTCGCCATCCCACGCCTTCAGGAGCTCGCCAAAGAGGGTGAGACGGGGCAGCAGAAGATCACGCAGTACACCCGTTACTTCACGCTCGCGCTGGCGCTCATCCAATCAGTCGCGATGGTCTTGTTCTTCCGCTCGGCGCAGGGCGGCGGGGCGCTCGCCGGTACTAGCCCCATCGAGATACTCGTCGCCATCGTTACCCTCACGGCCGGCGTGATGCTCACCATGTGGCTCGGCGAGCTCATAAGCCAGCGGGGCCTCGGTAACGGTATCTCGCTTATCATAACGGCCTCCATCCTCTCGCAGGCACCGCGGGCCATCACGGCGCTCAGGGAGAACGGTGATGTGCTTACGGTGGTTATTCTCGGGCTTCTGGCCGTCATGATCGTCGCCGCGATCGTGTTCGTCAACGAAGGCCAGCGCAGGATCCCAATAACCTACGCCAAACGACAGGTCGGACGCAGGATGAGCCAGGGCGGCACTACATACCTGCCCCTCAAGGTCAATATGGCCGGCGTCATTCCCATAATCTTCGCCTCCTCGCTGTTGCTCTTCCCCGTCGTGCTGGCGCAACTCGCCGCGGGGGGAGACCCGGACTCGATACTCGCCCGTCTCTCGGCCTTTTTCGATCCTGGGAACGCGCCCTACCTGATCCTCTACGCGCTGCTAATCATTATGTTTACCTACTTCTACACGGCGGTGCAGTTCAACCCCGTCGAGCACGCCGACAACCTGAAGAAGAGCGGCGGGTACGTCCCTGGCTACAGACCCGGCCAACCAACGGCCATCTACCTGAACAACGTGCTGACCAGGATCACGCTCTTCGGCGCCTTGTTTCTGGCCGTCGTCGCCGTGCTGCCTTACTTCATCTCGGGCGCCCTGAATCTCGGGAACACCATCTTCCTCGGCGGCACCTCGATGCTGATCGTGGTCGGCGTCTCCCTTGACACGGTACGCCAGCTGGAGAGCCAGCTGATGATGCGCAACTACGAAGGGTTCCTGAAAAAGCGATGAAGGTTATCCTGCTTGGGCCCCAGGGAGCGGGCAAGGGAACGCAGGCGCAGCGCCTCGCGGACGAGGTGGGCGCCACGCACATCTCCACCGGAGACATAGTGCGCGCCGAGATCAAGTCGGGCTCCGAGCTGGGCAAGAAGGTGCAGGACTACAATGACAGGGGCGAGCTGGTGCCCGACGAGATCATCGTCGAGATGGCGAAGCCTTACCTGGACGACGCCGGCTCCTGGCTCCTCGACGGCTTCCCCCGTAACGAGGCCCAGGCGAAGGCCCTGGATCAGGCCCTCGAAGACATCGGGGAGGATCTCGACGCCGTGGTCGCCCTCGAAGCGCCCGACGACGCGCTCGTGGAGCGGCTTTCGGGAAGGCGCCAGAGCCAGGCTACGGGCAAGATCTACCACGTAGAGTATGATCCGCCGCCCGAGGATGACCCGGGCCCGTTAGTCCAGCGCGATGACGACGCCGAGGAAGCCATCAGGCGCAGGCTACAGATCTACCACGACCAGACCGAGCCTCTGAAGGACTACTACGCCGACCGCGACCTCCTCATCACCGTCGACGCCGAGCAGGAGATCCCGAAGGTCACACAGGACATACTCGGGGCCGTAGGCAGAAAGGAAGACGCTTGATCGTCCGCAAGAGCAAGACGGAGCTCGAGGCGATGCGTGAGGGTGGACGGATAACCGCGGCTTGCCTGGAGATGCTGGAGGAGAACGTCAGGCCAGGCGTGACGACTCGGGAGCTCGACCGTCTCGCTGAGGAGTTCATCTACGACCGCGGAGGCAAGCCCGAGTTCAAGGGGTATCAGGGGTTCCCGGCTGCGATCTGCGCCTCGCCAAACGCCATGATCGTGCACGGCATCCCAGGCTCATACCGCCTGAAGAACGGCGACATTATCTCCCTCGACGTCGGCGTCCGCTACGAGGGCTTCGTAACCGACTCGGCAACCACCGTCCCTGTGGGGCACGTGCCCGAGGAGGTCGTCAGGCTGCTCGGGACAACGAGGGAGTGTCTCGCCGCGGCGACGGATCAGATGCGGGCTGGTAACAGGCTTGGCGATGTTGGCTACGCCATACAGGCCCTCGCCGAGTCGCGTGGTTACGGGGTCATAAGGGACCTGGTCTCCCACGGGGTCGGGCGTCAGATGCACGAGGACCCCCAGATCCCGAACTACGGCAACCCGGGTACGGGTCCGCGCCTGCTCCCCGGGATGACCTTCGCCATAGAACCCATGATCACGCTCGGCGACTACGAGATCCGCCTCAGCGAGTGGGACGGGTGGTCCATCTACACGGCCGACGGCTCCCTCTCCGCCCACTTCGAAAACACCGTCGCCGTTACCGAGAACGGCCCCCTGGTGTTGACGCAGAACGGGGGCTCCGGCCTTTAGAGAAAGGCGTTCGTCGGTGGGAGCGTCCACTCAGGCGTGGTAAGATATGCGTTTGGTTTCAGCCATCTTGTAACTACTTGAGAAGAGGAGGTCCTTGGCCAAAGAAGACGTCATAGAGGTTGAAGGCACCGTAACCGAGGCGCTGCCCAACACGCAGTTCCGGGTCGAGTTGGAGAACGGGCACAACGTGCTGGCGCACATCTCGGGCAAGATGCGGATGAACTATATCCGGATACTGCCAGGCGACAGGGTGAAGGTGGAGTTGAGCCCCTACGACTTGAGCCGGGGACGGATCACTTACAGGTTCAGGACATAAGAAGAGGCTAGAGGAGAGAGTTGTGAAAGTCAGGGCGAGCGTGAAACCGATATGCGAGCGGTGCAAGGTCATAAGGCGTCGCGGGGTGGTGCGTGTCATCTGCACGAACCCTCGTCACAAGCAAAGGCAGGGCTAGCATGGCGCGGATTGCAGGAGTAGACCTCCCCAGGGAGAAGAGGGTCGAGGTTGGGCTTACCTACATCTACGGTGTGGGCCGTTCGACGGCGAGGAAGATTTGCCGCGACGCAGAGGTCGATCCCGACACGAAGGTGCGGGACCTGGCCGAGGGAGAGGTCGCTAGGGTCAGAACCTATATAGACCAGAACGTCGAGGTCGAGGGCGACCTGAGGCGCGAGGTCAACCAGAACATCAGGCGGCTTATAGACACAGGGACCTACCGCGGGATCAGGCACCGTAGGGGCCTGCCCGTGCGCGGGCAGCGTACCAAGACGAACGCCCGCCAGCGCAAGGGACCGAAGCCGTCGATAGGCGGGAGGAAGAAGAGGTAGATGGGCAGGCAGAGGCAACAGCGGCAGCGCACGCGTGGTGCGAGTAGGGCGCGGCGCAGAGTCCGCAGGAACGTAACGACCGGTGTGGTCCACATAAAGAGCTCCTTCAACAACACCATCGTCTCAGTCAGCGACCAGGAGGGCAACGTCATCGCCTGGGAATCGGCGGGGTCTTTGGGTTTCAAAGGGAGCCGCAAGAGCACGCCTTTCGCGGCCCAGATGACGGCCGAGAGCGTCGCCAACAAAGCCATGGACCAGGGCGTGAGGCGTGTGGACATCGAGGTCAAGGGCCACGGCTCGGGTAGGGACATGGCCGCCCGCACCTTCCAGTCAATGGGCATAGAGGTGCTCTCCATAAAGGACGTGACGGGCCAGCCGCACAACGGATGCAGGCCGCCCAAGAGGCGCAGGGGGTAGGGGGTATGGCGCGTTACACAGGACCGAGGGGCCGGAGAGACCGGCGTGCCGGGGTGATGCTCTCATCCATGCGGAAGAACCCGCTGGAGAAGAAGCCCTACCCGCCAGGAGAGCACGGAAGGGGCAGGCACCGCCAGACCGAATTCGGCCTCAGGCTCATGGAGAAGCAGAAGGCCCGCTGGTACTACGGGGTCTCCGAGAAGCAGTTCAGGCGGGCTTACGACAGGGCCACCAGGATGCAGGGCGTCTCGGGCGAGAACCTCCTCAGGCTCATGGAGCTGAGGATGGACAACGTCGTCTACAGGATGGGGTTCTCCACCAGCCGCCCGCAGGCGCGGCAGCTCGTCGTGCACGGGCACTTCCAGCTCAACGGCCGCAAGCACAACGTCCCTTCGGCCATACTCAAGCCTGGTGACGTCATCACGGTCAAGGAGAAGAGCAGGGACCTGGAGCCCATCCAGAACGCCGTCGAAAACGTGGTCGCCGTTCCGCCCTGGCTGGAGGCCGACCACGACAACTTCACGGGCAGGCTCCTGCATACGCCGGGGCGCGACGAGATCGACACGCCCGTCGAAGAGCAGCTCATTATCGAGTTCTACAGCCGGTAGCGACAAGACATTTCTAGCAGGTGATACTTTGACGATGTTGGACATAGCACCACCCCGTTTCAGGGTGGAAGAAGAAGAGGGCCGGCGCGGAACCTTCGTCGCCGAGCCATTGCCGCGAGGACTGGGCCACACCTTGGGCAACTCGCTCAGGCGCTTTATGCTCTCAGGGCTCACGGGGGCCGCGGTCACCAAGATCCGCATAGAGGGCGTCTCGCACGAGTTCTCGACGATCGAAGGCGTCAAAGAGGACGTCGTCGACATCATCCTCAACATCAAGGGCTTGAAGTTCAAGCTCGAGCGGGAGGAGCCCATAGAGCTCACCATCGCGAAAGACGGCCCAGGCGACGTCACGGCGGCCGACATAGAGTTGAAGGCCGACGTAGAGGTTGTAGATCCCGAGGCGTACATAGCGAGCGTCTCCGATGGCGGGCACCTCGACATGCGCCTGACGGTCGAGAGGGGCCAGGGGTACGCGAGGGCTGAGCAGAACAAGAGCGAAGCCGACCCTATAGGCGTGATCGCCGTCGACTCGCTATTCTCGCCGGTACAGAGAGTAAACTACACGGTAGCGGAGACGCGGGCCGGCGCGAGGGCCGACCTCGATTCGCTGCGCATGGAGGTCTTTACAGACGGGCGCATCGAGCCGCAGGAGGCGTTGCAGGACGCCTCCAGGCAGCTCATGGACTTCCTCGGGCTGTTCACCGACGGCTACCAGGGAGCAGGCGCCCCCGACGCCCGCCAGCGCGGCGGACGGCCTGTGATCACAGACGAGCGCCCGGTCGAGGACCTCGAACTCACCGTCCGCTCCTATAACTGCCTCAAGCGCGAGGGGGTCGACACCATAGGCCAGCTCGCCACCATGACCGAGGAAGAGCTCATGAACATCCGTAACCTCGGCATGAAGAGCGTCGATGAGATCCGCTCCAAGCTCCTGGAGTACGGTTATTCCCTGGAGAGCGAGGGCAATGAGGCACGCTAAACGAGGCCGGAAGCTCGGCCGCGAGGCACAGCACCGCAACCTCATGCTAGGCACGATGGCGGGGCAGGTCATCACACACGGCCGCATAAAGACGACGGCCCCGAAGGCGAAAGAGCTTCGCGGCGTCGTGGACAAACTCATCAACACGGCCAAAAGGGACGACCTCGCCTCCAGGCGCCAGGCAGTCAAGGTACTCAAGGACAAAACCGTCGTCCGCCGCCTCTTCGAGGCCGTGGCCCCCGAGCTCGACGACCGTAACTCGGGCTACACTCGTATCCTGAAGCTGGGCCCCAGGCTCGGCGACGGCGCCGAGACCGTCTACCTGGAGCTGGTCAACCACACCACGGAGTAGCCCAACACATGCAGAACCCAGGCGAAGGGACCCGTCCCGGTGGGTCCTTCGCCGTCTCTTGCGAGAGAGTATCCTTCTCCTACCCCGGCTCCGGACGGCCTGCCCTCTCGGAGGTGAGCCTCGACCTTCGCCCGGGAGAATACGTCGGCGTGGTAGGCCCGAACGGCGGCGGCAAGTCCACCCTGGTCCGCCTCTTGAACGGCCTCCTGAGGCCCGAGTCGGGCCGCGTGCTCGTGTCACGCCGCGACCCTGTCACGGAACCTTTCGAGGTCCGCAAGCACCTCGGCGTCCTTTTCCAGAATCCCGAGAACGGCCTCGTCGCCCCTTTCGTCGAGGACGACGTCGCTTTCGGCCTGGAGAACCTTGGCGTCCCCCGAGAGGAGATGCGCGAGAGGGTCGCCAGGGCCATACGGACCGTCGGCCTCGAAGGCTACGAGCGCCGCGAGCCCCATACTCTCTCGGGCGGCGAGAAGCAGCGCGTCGCCCTTGCCGGCCTCCTGGCCGTCGAACCCCAGATACTCGTCCTCGACGAACCCACCTCCATGCTCGACTCCGCGGGACGCAGGGAGGTTCTTAAGTACCTCCAGGACCTGCGGTCAGAGAAGACCGTCCTTCACGTAACCCACCATCTCGAAGAGCTCACAGGCGCCGACCGTATCCTCGTCCTGAACGGGGGAGAGCTCGTGGCTGACGAAACACCCGAACGATTCTTCTCCAACGCGGACCTTCTGCGGGAGAACAGGCTGGTTCTGCCCGTCGTGCCGAGGCTCGCACTGGAGCTCGGCCTCGCGCCGGCGAAGCTACGCACGCCCGAAGAGCTGGCCGAGGCCATACTCGCCAGAACACAGAGCGGGACGAGGTCTCGATGAAGCTGGAGCTCAGGGACGTCAGGCATGTCTACGCACGGGGCACCCCCTTCGAGGTCGAGGCGTTGCGAGGCGTGTCGCTCGTCGTGGAGCCGGGAGAGGTGCTCGCGATCGTCGGCGGTACGGGCTCGGGCAAGAGCACGCTCGTACAGCACATGAATCTGCTCCTCGTTCCGACGAGTGGCGAGGTGCTCCTCGACGGCGTGGATGCGACGACGCTCAAGAAGAGCGAGTTGCGACGCAGGGTCGGCCTCGTCTTCCAGTTCCCCGAATCGGCGCTCTTCGCCCCGACCGTCGAGGAGGACGTGGCCTTTGCCCCACGTCAGCTCGCTCTTAGCGAAGAGGAGGTCAGGGAGCGGGTGCTGGAGTCGCTGGGGGCGCTTGGGGCGGAGGAGCTCGCGGCGCATTCACCTTTCGCCCTCTCGAGCGGCGAGAAGCGGCGGGCCGCCATCGCCGGGGTGCTCGCGATGAGGCCAGAGGTCCTCGTCCTCGACGAGCCGACAGCCGGCCTCGACCCGGCCACCAGGGAGGATCTTCTAACCCTGATCCTGGGCCTGCGCGAATCAGGAGTCTCCGTCGTCCTCGTCTCTCACGACCTGGACGAGGTCGCTGAAGTCGCCGACAGGGTGTGCGCGCTACACGAAGGCAGGGTAAGCGCCGTCGGGACTGCGGCCGAGGTGTTCTACGGAGATCCTACACAGGCCCCGGCGACCGTACAGGTGGTCTCCCTGCTCAGAGGGTCGAGACCAGAGATCGGTGACCCCGTGCGCTTCGGGGAGACGCTCGACGCGTTGAGGGCTCTGCAAGGTACCTGAGGTGACGAGCAGGAGCCTCGGCCAGTTCTATCCCGTTTCCTCGCCCGTGCACGCGCTCGACCCGAGGGCCAAGCTCCTGGCCAC
>DATDKO010000349.1:0-2131 GCA_036519935.1 Rubrobacter sp.
AGTGGGCCGGTGACGCCGGCATGTACGGGCTCTACAGTGAGGCGACCGCCGTCCATCCGTACAGCCAGAGAGGCAACCTACATCTCGGCGCGAGAGAGACAGGGTTCTTGCTCGGCTATATCCCCGCCTCCGTCTCGTACAAGCAGATCGGCGAGCAGATGGCGGGTCGCCGCGGGTCCGTCGCCCTGTTCTACATGCGTGTCAGAGACGAACCGGAGCGGGAGATCTACCCCCCTGCACCTTATCTGGAAGCAGTCAGGCGTGTCGTCGAGCACAACGGGCTGCGACGGACTATCGGCGAGGTCCCTCACCCGGCGCTACAGCCCTCCCGGATGAGCGTCGAGGTGCGTCAGGACCACAACCTCGCCTTCGTGCGGGTCGAGGAACCCGGAGCCGACCTCGAGGAACTCGTCCACAGGCACCTGCGAGATCTCCGCCTGCACCGCGTGGATTGCGTCTACGTGGATCTTCCTCTCTCCCAGCCCGCGACACCGATTGCCGCGGTCGGGCTTCAGAACCTCGGGGTGTTCTTCGGTGGGATCATCCCCGAAGCCCACCCCGGAGGAGGAGACGTGCTCCGTCTCCAGTACCTGAACAACGTCCAGATCGACGCCGGCGACGTCAGCACAGCCTCGGACTTCGGAGAAGAGCTACTGGGCTTGATCTTCCGTCAGAACACGCTTCCGTAAGTCTACTGGCAGCTGGTCTGCGAGATCACGCGACCGTGAGGTCCAGCTCGCTGGAGATTTCGATGCTTCCCTTTACGGAAGCCGCCACCGGACAGCTATCGGCGTAGACTTCGAGTACCCTTTCTATGGTCTCGCGGTCGCTTTCGTCGGCGGTAAGGTGGAAGGTCTGCTTGATGCGCCTGATGACGAGCACTTTGCTCTCGACCTCGATCTCTCCGACCGTCTCGGCGTGGAGGTTCTCGAACGACACCCGACGCGCTGCCAGCGCGCCCGAAAAGGTGCCGAGCAGTCAGCCGCCCGCGGCGGCGACCACGTAGTCGAGCGTGGTGTCATAGGGTTCGACGTCCTCCTGGGGGACGCCGTAGTGTTCGGCGATCTCGCTGTGGACGCCGAACAGCACCGGATCCTCCTGGACGGGGAGATAAGCGCGGCGGATCTTCCCCTCCACCGGCTCCAACCTCACCTTCGAGACGTACTTAACTCCGGACACGCTCTTCTCCTCTCGGCTTCTCTTTACGCCCGCAGTATACAAGTCCCTCTCTAGCGCGCGCCGGGCGGCGCTAGCCTCCCCCGCAGGGCGGAGAAGATGCCCCAGAGGCTCACCAGGGCCCAGGTGCCTTCCAGAAGTAGGAAGCCCAGTTGCTTGTCTACGACGGCCACCACCGTCAGCACGGCCGAGCCAAGGAAGTTGGCAACCGAGTACCAGAGGTTGGAGGGCTGTATCCAGCCAAACAGGTTGGCGGCGAAGGCGCCGAGGATAGCCAGCGCCCCGAGAACCGAGATCACCTGCAGCACGGCGGGGCACCTTCCGAGATTCTATCTCGCCAGCGCGTGGTACTCCTCGTTCGGGATCATGCCGCACGCCAGCGACATACGGTTGGTGAAGTTATACTTGCGATTTCCACGACATCCCAGACCTCCTCCTCGGTCAGCCCGTAGCCCTTTAGGCGTTCGAGGTCTCCCGGATCGCAATCCAGAGGGCGCTCGGTGACCTTGACGGCGAAGTCCAGGATGGCCGTGCGGCGCTCGTCGAGGCCGGCCCTCCTGTGATCTAGGGTGATGCGGTCGGCAAGGATGGGGTCGCCAAGGGCCTGGCGAAGGGCGGCGCCGTGGGCAACCAGGCAGTAGAGGCAGCCGTTCGCCATCGAGACGGCCACGGCGATCATCTCCCTCTCCGCCGCGTCCAGGTTCGGGGTCGGCTCGTGGAGCTGGCGGTAGTGGGCGAACCAGGCGGAGAGCCTCTCGGGCCGGTAGCTGTAAGCCCTGAAGACGTTGGGGACGAACCCGACCATCTCCCGCGCCTTCCAGAAAAGCCCCTGCAAGTCATCGGGAAGCTCGGACTCTTCGGGGATGGGGAACCAGCTTATGGGCACACCCGTCCCCTTGCGCGAGATGTGCTCGACATCGGTCATCGGCTCCTCCTAGCGGCCTACGGCCCGCAT
>DATDKO010000350.1:0-3933 GCA_036519935.1 Rubrobacter sp.
AAAGTGCAGAACAGCGATCTGGAACGCGCGCACGTCCGGGTCTCAGGCCAGGTGCAGGGGGTCTTCTTCCGGGACTCGACCAGGCAGAAGGCCGAAGAACTCGGCCTGGCGGGATGGGTGAAGAACGTGCCTGACGGACAGGTCGAAGCCCTGTTCGAAGGCCCTTCTGAGAGGGTCAGGAAGATGGTCCTCTGGTGCGAAGAAGGCCCTCAGCACGCCTGGGTCGAGAACGTGGATACAGACTTCGAGAGCGCCAGCGGAGACCTTGAAGGTTTCGAGGTCCGTTGAACCCACCCACCGAAGTCCCCCCAGACCTGCGTTTGCTCCTCGACAGAGAAGGCGTGGAGATAGCAGGTAGCAGGGCTATAGATCACGGCACCCAATACGACCTAGCCCGCGACGACGAGACCGCGAAGCTGAACGTCTATCACACGGGCAAGATCTCTGCCGGAGGTAGAACTTCAGGGTTGCGGGATCTGCTCGAAGGCTGGCGCACGTCGCACACCAGCGTTGGTGGTACGCGGGCTTCGACGGCCCGCGCGGGAGGGAGACCCGTTCTCGACGGTACGCCGAGGCTCGGCATCGACGAGGCCGGGAAGGGCGACTACTTCGGTCCTCTGGTCGTCGCCGGGGTCCGGATAACACACGCAGAGACGGCGAGAAAGCTGCAGGAGATAGGGGTCAGGGATTCAAAGGAGATCAGGGCCTCAGGCATCCGCCGGATCGCAGGTCGCATCCTGGAAGCCGTAGGCCAGAACAACGTCCACGTCATATCGCTCCCGCCCCTCGAGTACGAGTCCAGCCGGGCCGCCGCCGGAAACGTCAACAGGCTGCTCGGCGAGCTCGACGCCACGATTATGGGTAAACTTGTGAACGAGGTTGAAGTAGTAGTTGTAGACGAGTTTGCCAGATCCGCCCGCTCCTATCTCGAGCCGTTCGTGCCGGACGGCGTGCGGCTGGAGGTACGCACGCGGGCAGAGGACGACGCTGCCGTGGCAGCTGCGTCGATAGTGGCGCGGGCTCGGCAACTCCAGGAGATCGAGTATCTCTCGGAGCGGGTAGGGTTTGGATTGCCACTCGGAGCGACGCACGTTGAGGAGGCCGGTCGGCGGGTGGTCGGGGAACTCGGAGAAGACGGTCTGGCGGAGGTGGCGAAGATCCACTTCGCCACCTCGCGTCGGGTGCTGGAGACGGCCGAACGGAGCAATGGAGGCGACCCTTGATAGATCTTCGCAGCGACACGGTGACTCGTCCTACGGAAGCTATGCGGCGGGCGATGCTCGAGGCGCCGGTTGGGGACGACGTGTTCGGTGAGGACCCGACGGTGAACCGGCTCGAGGAGTACGTGGCGGACCTGCTGGGCAAGGAGGCGGCGCTGTACGCGCCTTCAGGGACGATGACCAACCAGGTCGGGGTCCAAGTCAACACGAACCGCGCTGAAGAGGTGCTCCTGCACGAAGGTTCCCACATCTTCGTCTACGAGGCCGGAGCACCGGCCATGCTCTCCGGTGTCCAGCTCCGCACCCTCCCCGGGGAGAACGGCGTCATCGACCCGGAGACCGTCCGCGCCGCCGTCAGGCCCGAGGACGTCCACTTCCCGCGCTCCAGGCTGCTCTGCCTGGAGAACACGCACAACACCTCAGGCGGCAAGGTCTTCCCGCTCGAGGACTTCGCCGCGGTCGCCACAACGGCGAAAGAGCTTGGCCTGAAGGTTCACCTCGACGGTGCCAGGCTCTTCAACGCCCAGGCTGCGACCGGCGTCCCCGCCAGCGAATGGTGCGCGCATGCCGACACGGTCTCCGTGTGCTCCTCCAAGGGGCTCGGAGCACCAGTAGGGTCTCTGCTCGCGGGGAACGAGGAGACAATAGAAGCGGCCCGCCGGTCCCGCAAGGCCTTTGGCGGCGGTATGAGGCAGGCCGGCATCATCGCCTCTGCCTCTCTCTACGCCTTCGAGAACCACGTAGAGAGGCTCGCCGAGGATCACGAACACGCCCGCGAGCTGGCCTCAGGGTTGAGAGAGGCTGGATACGAGGCCAGGAAACCGGAGACCAACCTCGTCCTCGTCGCTGTCGACGACCCTTCCGAATTCCTGCTGGCCCTCGCCCGCGAAGGCGTGCTCGCCACCCCTGGCAAACCCGGCTACGTCCGCTTGTGCACACACCTCGATGTTGGGGAAAGAGAGATAGAGGTCGCCATTCGAGCAGCGGCCAGGATCGCCGCCAACGTCACCGAATGTTGAGACCGGTCGAGGTAGCCCCTGTTCCCGCAACCGGCCTGGCCAGCCCCCTGGCGCTCCTCGACGTAGCGCTCAGGGATGGCGATCCCGTGCCAGAGGATTTTGCCGACCGCCTGCGAAAGGCCGTCGAGGCCGGAGACGTGGAGGTACTGGCCGCCAGGGCGGAGGACCAGATGTTGGGTGTAGTCGTCCTCGCCTACCGCCTCAACGTCTCCGCGGGCGGTCTCTTCGCCAGCATCGAAGACCTCCATGTGCGCCCGGAAGCCAGATGTCAGGGCGTCGGCCGCGCCCTGCTCGTGGCGGCGCATGAGCGTTGCACAAAGCACAACATCTCTTACGTTGAAGCACAGGTCGAAGACGCCGCAGCCGAAACATTCTATGCCTCTCTAGGCTACGAGCAGGAGACAGGCGTGCGAGTCCTCTCACGCTCTCTAGCTATCGGCCACACAAGAACGAAGAGTTGACGGCTGAAAGCTCTAGAACTCCAGCACTTTATAGACGGAGATATCACGAAACCCCAGGTCTTCGTAGAACTTGCGGCCTCGCGAGTTGGCGGCGGCGACCTGGAGTGAGATGCCGTCTGCGCCTCTCTCCTGCGCCCAGGCCTGTACGCTCTGGAGGAGGGCGCGGCCCATGCCGCGGTTGCGGTACTCGGGTTCGACGAAAACATCATCTACTGATGCCCACGTTTTCGGGAGGAAGGTCGGAGAGCCCTGACGCAGCTCGCCCGAGATAAAGCCCACCGTCCGGTCTCCTGCCGCAGCCACGAAGAGGAAAGAGTAGCTGCTGTTCGCCGCGTCGGCCAGAAAGCGCCGCATCGTCTTCTCGGCGCCGGGTGAGGTCTCGTAGACACTGTCGTGGGACGTATGCTCCTCGGCGCTCTGCATCCACAGCCGTGCCGCCTCGGCCGCGTCCTCCCTGCGCCCAGGCCTGATGGTGAAGTCCTCATTCACAAAGCAATCCTAACCCATGCGTCGTGGGGTATGATCCGTAAAAACCGGAGAGGAGCTGGGACGGAGCGCAAGGTGGGGCAGAAGGTGGACAGGTTCTGGGAGGTGGATGCGGCCCGCGGCGTCGCCATCATCATGATGATCGTCTACCACTCAACCTACGACCTGGACACCCTAGGAGGCTATGATATCCGGTCCACTACCGGGCACTGGGCGCTCTTCGCCGACGTTACTGCAGGTCTCTTTCTGTTCCTCGTCGGCGTCTCGCTCGCCATTAGCCGGGCGAGGACTACTCTGACGGGATGGAGTCTCTTCGGCAAGTACCTGGCGAGGGGCTTGAGGATCCTGGCGTACGCAGTGGTGTTGACCGTCGTCTTCCTGGCCCTCGGGATGGGTGTCGTGGCGTTCGGCATACTGCACCTGATCGGGATCTCCATAATCCTCGCTTACCCTTTTCTGAGGCTCCGATTCACCAACCTCGTGCTCGGCACTCTCATATTCGTCGCCGGCCAGTACATTCTGGCCAGGGGCCTCGATTCACAGAGCATCTGGCTCTTGCCTTTCGGCATCGTACCAGAGGGTGTGATAATGCCGGACTACAGGCCTCTGCTGCCCTGGTTCGGCGTCGTCCTGATCGGGCTGTTCTTCGGGAACGTGGTGTACGGCGATGGCAGACGGCCCGCACGTACGGAGGACGAGGCGCCGGTACCGGCGAGACCACTTCTACCTCTGGGGAGGAACTCGCTG
>DATDKO010000351.1:0-9346 GCA_036519935.1 Rubrobacter sp.
GGAAGGCGACTTCCCCGAGCATCTCTTCATCGATTCTACGGTCGTAACCCTTCCAGCCGGGCGGCGCCGAGCGGGTGAGCGTGTGGGTTATCTCCAGCGTCTCGTCGCCGGCGGCGAGGCTTTCGAGTTCCTCGCGGAAGATCACCTCCTCGTAGGAGCGCGAAGAGAAGAGCAGGCTGACGGGGACCTCGTTGCCCGCGGCCTGACGGTGACGGATAATCGCCATTAGCGGCGCTATGCCTGATCCTCCTGCGACTAGGAGCAAGGGCCCTCCCTCGCATCCCAGGCGAACCAGCCCCCGATAGGACCCCGCAACTCCAACCCGTCGCCGGCCCTGAGCTCCTCAGTCAGGTACGGCGAGACCTCGCCATCGTCCAGACGCTCGATGAGCAGCTCGACCCTACCGTTTTCCGGCGCCGAGGCTATGGAGTAGCTGCGCTGGGCCTGGTAGCCGTCCTCGGCCGTGAGCCTGACATCGACGTGCTGGCCCGCCCTGTGGCCGACCCAGCCAGGTATCTCCAGGAACAGGCTCTTCGTTCGCGGCGTCTCGGGGCTGGTCTCGACGACCTCGCCGATACGCCAGGCGAGCTTGCGCGGGGCGTCGGCCATCTCAGTCGCCCCAGTAGCGCTGCTCGCGCCACGGGTCGCCCTGGTTGTGGTAGCCGAGGGACTCCCAGAAGCCTGGCTCGTCCTCGGCCACGAGCCTGAGGCCCCTTACCCACTTGGCGCTCTTCCAGAAGTAGAGGTGCGGGACGAGCAGGCGGGCCGGACCGCCATGCTCCGGCGAGATCGGTTTTCCTTCGTAGGTGTGGGCGACCCAGGCCTTGCCTCCCGTGACCTCTTCTAGAGGAAGATTCGTCGTGTAGCCCCCATCACAGAAGGCGACCATGTACTCCGCTGCCGTATCCACCTCTTCCAGCAATGTGTCCACGGAGACACCTTCCCAGGTCGTCCCCAGCTTCGACCACTTGGTGACGCAGTGGATGTCCCTGGTGATCTCTTCCGAAGGCAAAGCCCGGAACTCCTCCCACGACCAAGTCCTCGGCCCGTCGACCTCGCCCTCGATCGTAAAGTCCCACTCCTCCAGAGGTGTGCGTGGCGTCGGGCCCGCGGAGAGGACGGGGAAGCCCTCCACCAGGTACTGGCCGGGCGGGATTCGCACATCGCCCTCAGCCCGCCTGCGCCGGCCTCGAAAGCCGCGAGAGATGAATCCTCCACTCACGAATGTACCTCCTGCCGTCGTACTCCGCCGAGAATACCTCCATTCTTGCACGCCGCCGAAGGCAGAGTCAAAAGCGCGTACCTGGCGGGTCTCCGTGCCGGAGGTCCCGCACGCTCCAAGCAGTTCGCGTACCCGCAATACGCCGGCAAACACTCAATGGCTGGATGCGTACAGAAGATGGGTGCCCTGATATCTGATAGTCGTCTTGCAATCCGAGTGGTGGCTAGCGCTGCGATGTTCATAGCCATACTACCACGGAGGACGCCGTCCCAGAATTGTCTCGAGCAACTCTTGAGCTATGCGTTGTAATTGGATGCCGGTATGGCTATCCTTCTTACTTTGGCGTTGGGCGTAGCATAGGAGGGGTGTCCATGAAGAGTATGAAGCTCGGGGTCTGGGTTCTGGTGGGCATGGGACTGGCAATGCTCCTCTCGGTGGGGTTTTTGGGCTCCGAGGGAAGCGTAAGCGCCCAGGATAGTACAGATCCGGTCTTCGTAGGGGCAGGGGACATTGCCAGCTGCACCCGCACAGGTGACGAAGCTACTGCCAAACTCCTCCACAACATAGTGGACGACCCCGCCGCACCCCCGACAACAACCGTCTTCACCACCGGAGACAACGCCTACGAGGATGGCAAACTCTCTGAGTACAAAGACTGCTACCGCCCCAACTGGGGCCAGTTCAAGACGCGCACCATGCCTAGCCCAGGCAACCACGAGTACCAGACGCCTGGCGCCTCAGGATACTTCGACTACTTCAGCGAGACGCCCTCGCCTCCGGTGCCGAACCCTGGATTGACGCCGGGCAAGGGCTACTACTCCTACAACCTGGGAAGCTGGCACATAATCTCGCTGAACTCTAACTGTTCATCTGTGGAGACGTCGACCTCAGGAGGAGGTTGCGCCGCCGGATCCGATCAGGTGACCTGGCTGAAGGACGATCTTGCCGCCAACTCGGACGCGAAGTGCACGCTTGCCTACTGGCACCATCCACTCTTGAGCTCGGGATCCTCGAGCGGGG
Source organism: Rubrobacter sp. (assembly GCA_036519935.1). Lineage (GTDB taxonomy): Bacteria > Actinomycetota > Rubrobacteria > Rubrobacterales > Rubrobacteraceae > Rubrobacter_D. Next base: position 2,243 of record DATDKO010000351.1, read on the forward strand.
GCAATTCCAATATGAAGCCGTTTTGGGACGCCCTCTATGCGGCCAAAGCTGACGTGGTCCTAAACGGCCACGTCCACAACTACGAGCGCTTCAAGCCCCAGGACTCTAATGGGAAACTGCCGGCAGACCCCGAGCGCGGCATCAGGGAGTTCGTGGTGGGCACCGGCGGTTACTCTAAGAACGCCTTCAAAACCATCGTGGCCAACAGTGTGAAAGAATCGCGCAATGCGGACGCCTTTGGAGTCTTGAAGCTAACGCTGCACCCGAACGGCTACGATTGGGAGTTCGTCCCCGAGGCGGGCAAGACCTTCACTGACATCGGTAGGGATAGCTGCGAACCTGACGGGACCACGCCCACCGACCCGGTCCCGGGGCAGCAGCCCACGGTCATCAGCACCAGCCCAGCCAACAACACTACAGGGACAGCCACCGACAACGTGACCGCTACCTTCTCAGAGGACATGATGGCCTCTTCCATAATCACTCCCGCCACGACCTTCAAGCTGGTCAAGCTAAACGCCGACGGCACCACCACCAAGGTTACGGCCGACGTCCGCTACGACGACACAACCAAGAAGGCGATCCTCGACCCGGCTAACAACCTCGACTTGGGGAGGACCTACAAGGCCACGGTGACGACCGGGGCAAAAGACTTGGCGGGCAACGCGCTCGACCAGAAGCCGAACATAGCGGGCAACCAGAGCAAGAGCTGGAAGTTCACGGTCCAGTAGCACGGTAGGCTCGCCGCAAGTCGCACGGGCGGAGGGCCGGGGCTGCTAAGAGTATCCCGGCCCTTCCTTGTGCCTTTATTCGCCCAAGTGCTTAGAAGGCTAAATCTCCGAAGTTCGCCGTAACAAGCTAGATCTCTGTGTTGCGCGGATTCGGTATAGAAAAGGGCCATCGTAGTCTCCGCTCGCGAAGGAGCAATAGGTGGCCCAACCCAACCACACCCAACGGCTCGCCCAAGCGGAAGAGGCTCTGAGTGTCCTGTTGTGGCTCATCGACGACGCCTACGCCCTGCTCAACCCGAACGGCAACCGTTACGAGCCTCTCAAGCGACTCTCGGATCGGAAGATCATCACCCTCACCCTCTTGCAGCAGCTTCGTGCCGTGGAGTCGGAGCGCTCCTGATTGCGATACACCCAGAGGTTTTTCTCTCATCTCTGCTTCGCGAGTGCTATTGGTACCCGAGGTCGCGGCACGCCGCCGTCTGCTCTTCTAGTAGAGTTGCCCCCTTGTCGCTCCGTCAGGGTAGGGTACGTTGTGGACGTTGACGTAGTACTCCCAGGGGTTCGCGGCGATGTCACCAACTAGATCAGGATCGGCGCTCGTGCACCCGCTGGAGATGCCGAAGGTCGGTGGGCGCAACTCCACTACGACGTCTCCGGCCACACCCGCAGGTCCCTGGTGGATGTGGGCAGCGGTAGCCGGCGCGATGCGGAAGGCCGTGAGGGTGTAGCAGATCTTGCCCGTGGTGGGGAACAGGGCAATGGTGGCGGTGCCAAAGCCGTTGGGGTCACCCGGCCCGGGTACTACTGCTCTCCCGTCGTCTGGGCGTGCAGAACGGCGGTGCCCGCAAAGGTCTTGCTACTAGCGGTGGAGGTTTGGGCCGCCGCCGGCACCGCGAGCAACACGCCAGCGAGCATCGCCAGGATCGCTGCGGCCAACAAACGTCTTCCCTTCACACCGATCACCTCTCTTCAATGAGCCTCCTCCTACCTTCCATTTATGCGTGGCAACCTGTGTTGGTGGTTCATCGCTCAGGTGATGTCCAAGAGCCCTCGGCGGATCTGCATGACCCCATATACCCGCGCTCATCCACCCAAATCTAAAAGGTGCTTTCTACAAACTTTTCTGTCGGCTCGCTTGACGTCGCCGCCACTCGCTGCTTTAGTGGTGCGCTTGTGTAATCGGTAGAGGCTACGAAGCGCGCCACGAAGAGGCTGGGTGCCTGAGATGGCGGACGGAGCCAGGGGGGACAACCGGCTACCGCAAGAGGAGTCGCACAGTAGGAGTCTCCCATAGAAGGAGGTGGACAAGAACGGGTAGGTTATTCGAGATCCTAAACATGCCCATCGCCGTGCTTGGTGTGCTTTTCGTGGTGGTGGCCGTAAACGTCTTCCTTTACTTCGGCTACTACTCCAAGACGTCAACCCCTATGCCTGCAGAGCATACGGCTCCTTCGACGACCATGGAAAGACCGGAGCGTGCGGGACCCAAAGAGGTGAGTCGGCCCGAGAGGACCAGGCCAGCAACCGCCCTCCAGAGCACGATCCCCACCGATCAGAGTGCTACTGCGAGCGCTACCTCCACTCCGTAGCCAAGCCGAGCACCCCGAGCGCCAGGCGAAGCTTCCCGCCGATTCGTACCATTGTGAGGTATTCACGTCGCCGCTGGGTTCCGAGACGATGCTCAGGTCTGTCATGATCTACTCCCTGTCCATCTCTTGAGGACTATGCGGGAATTTCCAGGACTATCTTGCCTATTCCGCTACCTTCTTCCATTAGGTGGAGGGCCGAGGCGGTATCTTCGAGCGCGAAGGTCTCGTTTACCTTTGGACGCAGGCCCTGCTCGGCGTAGAGGTCGAGCATGGCGCCAAACTCTTCGGTGGTGCCCATCGCAGTCCCGAGCACGTCCAGGTGCTTTAGTGCAATGCGGATGGTCATAGCCTTCGACGTCGGACCGGCCGTCGCGCCGATGACGACGATCCGCCCGCCCGGCTTGGCGAGCGAGACGAGCGCGTTGAAGTTCTCCCCGCCGACGTGGTCTGCCGAGAGATCCACGCCCCCGGCCATGCTTTTGAGCTCCCTGGACCAGTCTTCCGAGTTGTAGTTTACGCCCCCCTCGGCGCCGAGCTCCTTCGAATCCTCGATCTTCTCGTCGCTCCCCGAGGTGACGAAGACGCGGGCGCCGAGGGCGCTGGCGATCTGGACCAGAAACGTCGCCACCCCGCCGCCGACGCCTGGCACGAGGACGGTCTCGCCCTCAGCGACCCCGCCACGCGTTACAAGCGCCCTGTAGGCCGTCAGGGCGGCGAGGGGCAGGGCGGCGGCCTCCTCGTGCGAAAGATGCGAGGGCTTGGGGAAGACGTGATCCGCCGGTACCTTGATGAATTGGGCGAAAGTCCCGTCGTCCGGAATACCGAGAATACGGTACTCCTTGCCAGGCACCCGCGGGTCATCTCCCCAGTACAACGCAGGGTTTATAACTACCTCGGTTCCCTCGTCCGGTCCTTCGGCCCCGTCTCCTCGGGCGACGACCTCACCGGAACCATCGGAGCCCGGAATCCTGGGCAGGATGTCAGGCGTGACGCCAGGGTACTGCCCCTTCGTGGCGAACAGATCACGGCGGTTGAGCGCCGCCGCCCGCAGCCGGACCACGGTCTCACCAGGCCCCGGCTCCGGCTCAGGTACCTCCTCATAAACGAGCTCGTCAGGCCCCTCGAGTTTGTGTAGTCGAACAGCTTTCATGTCGCTCCCTTCGGTCGCTCGGCATGTCAGCAAGCCGCTTCGCGGCTTGTCAGCTTAGTACGAATGTGCGCTCCGCGCTTTCGCGTAAGCCATTCGCTAATTATGCCCAATCGGTTGTCGGGTAACGCGTATCCTCGGCTGCTTCTAGCCGACAGGCTGAAGTGCTGACAAGGCGGCGAAGCCGCCGTGCTGGCTGGCTGACAAGCTTCTATACGAACGCGCTTATGCCCGTCACATCACGACCCACTATCAGCGACTGGATCGTGTCTGTGCCTTCGTACGTATAGACGATCTCCATGTCGGAGAGGTGGCGCGCTACGTGGTACTCTAGCAGGACGCCGTTTCCGCCCATGATGTCCCTGGCGTCGGCGCAGACCTGCTTGGCCTTGCGCGCGTTGTTCATCTTGGCTAGGGAGGCCATAGGACCGGTCATCTTCCCCTGCTCCTGGAGCTGGGCAAGGCGGTAGCACATTAGCTGCATGTTGGTGATCTCGGCGAGCATACCGGAGAGCTTATTCTGGATGAGCTGGAAGCCGGCTATAGGCTTGCCGAACTGTACCCGCTCATGGGCATACTGCAGAGCCGCTTCATAAGCTGCGATGGCATGCCCTATGGCCTCCCAGGCGACGCCGCTGCGGGTGGCGGTCAAAACCTTGTTCGTGTCCTTGAAAGAGTTGGCGCCTTCGAGACGGTTCTCGGCGGGGACGCGCACGTCTTCGAGGTAGATGTCCGGCTGCCAGACGGCGCGCTTGCCCATCTTGCCCTTTATCAGCTCTGTGGAGTAGCCTGGTTGGTGCTCACCGTTCTCGTCTTTCTCGAGCATGAAGGCCTTTACCTGCCCGTCCTCAACGTCGCGCGCCCAGATGATGACCAGGTCGGCGAAGGTGGCGTTGCCGATCCAACGCTTCTCGCCGTTTATGACCCAAGAATCCCCGTCGCGGCGGGCCGTTGTCTCCAGCATTACGGAGTCGGAACCGTGGTCGGGCTCCGTCAGGCCCCAGGCCCCGATCTTCTCCATCCTCGCCATCTCGGGAAGCCACCTTCGTTTCTGCTCCTCGGAACCACAGATGGCCACAGTACCCATCGCAAGCCCGGAATGTACCCCGAAAAATGTATTCAAGCTCCCATCCCCACGCGCCATCTCGATCGCGACGAGCCCGGCAGCGACCTGGCTCATGCCTGGACACCCGTACTCCTCGATGGGGCCACCCGCTATGTTCAGAGCGGCGACCTTTGGTATGAGCTCGAACGGGAACTCGGCCTTCTCCCAGTACTCGTTGATTATCGGGATGACCTCGGCGTCAGCGAAAGCCCTGACCCTGTCCCGGATCATACGCTCCTCGTCTGTGAACAGCTCGTCGAGCAGGTAGTAGTCGGTCCCCAATGACCGGGTGACGTCGGCGATCATTCCACTCCTCCTTCGCTTGAACTCTCCGAATCCCAACTCTAAAGGGACCCGAACCGTTACGCAAACTTATTATCCGTGTTATTATCAATTTTGACAAGTTTTCGATGAGAGGGTAGCGAGAGCATTGGCTGAACCGGCGGGGCGGTCGGGGGAGAGGACGACGCCCAAGGACATCTTCCTGAGCGAGGTCAAGACGCGGGATGTCTTTGGGCTGCTCATTTTGCACATCGTGAGGGAGGAGCCTGCATACGGGAACGCCATCATGGGGCAGATACGAGAGATCTGTGCGGGGACCATGAGCGTCTCGCCGAACACGATCTACCCCCTGCTCAGGCGGCTTGAGGAGAAGGGGTACGTTCAGGGGGAGTGGGAGCGGCCTGATACGAGGAGCCGGCGCTTCTACAAGATAACGGGGCGCGGGGAAGAGAAGTACGCTGAGATCAAGGGCAGATTCGAGGTCCACTTGTTGCGGGTAAGAGAGGCTATCGAGTCTTTGCACAGAGAGCTCTACGGATAGGATCGGGAGGCCTGATGTCGCACAGGATCAGGAAGGTAGCCGTACTCGGGGCTGGCACGATGGGCGCTGCCATCGCCGCCCACTGCGCCAACGCGGGCCTGGAGGTGGACCTGCTCGACATAGCACCTGATGACGACGACAAGAACGCCGTCGTAGAGGCCGGCTTCCACAGGATGCAGAACGCCAGGCCGGCGGCGCTCATGGGCGATAACGTGGCTGACAGGATCAGGATCGGGAACTTCGAGGAGCACTTCGAGCGCGTCGGCGAGGCGGATTGGATCGTCGAGGCCATAATCGAGACGCTCGAACCCAAGAGAGAGCTCATGCAGCGCGTCGAAGATACGGCGAAAGAAGATGCAATCATCTCGACCAATACCTCGGGCATACCACTGCACAGCATCTCCGAGGGACGGTCCCAGGCGTTCAAGGCGCGTTTCGTAGGCACCCACTTCTTCAACCCGCCGCGCTACTTGAAGCTCATGGAGATCATACCTACAGAAGATACTGATCCCGAGATCGTCGAGGCCGTCAGGAACTTCGGGGAGCGGGTGCTCGGCAAGGGCGGCGTCATCGCTAAGGACACCCCGAACTTTATCGGCAACCGGATCGGAACCTTTGCGGGGATGCAATCCGCGCGCTACGCCTTCGATAACGGCTACGGGATCGAAGAGGTCGACGCCATAACAGGACCGCTCATCGGCCATCCGAAAACGGCGACCTTCAGGCTCAACGACCAGGTCGGGCTGGACATCGCCGTCGGCGTGGCCGAGAACCTCTACGAGGCCGTCCCCGAGGACGAGTCGCGCGAGGAACTCAAGCCGCCGGAGAAGCTCGAGGAGATGCAGGAGAAGGACCTGCTCGGCAACAAGACCGGCGCCGGTTTCTACAAGCGAGTCAAACGTGAAGGCAAGACCGTCTTCGACGTATTGGACCTTGAGACTTTCGAGCACCATCCCGCGGAGAACCCCGAGATCCCCGTTGCGAAAGAGGCGCAGGAACAGGGAGACCTCGCCTCGAGGTTGCGGTTCCTGGTAGAGAAGGCCGACGAGGACAGGCACGCCCGCTATATAAGGGACACCCTGTTGCCCTACATGGCGTACGCCTCGCGACGCGTACCGGAGATCTCCGACACCCTGGAGGACGTTGACCACGCGATGGAGTGGGGCTTCGCCCACGAGGCAGGACCCTTCCGCACCTGGGACTTGCTCGGCGTGCGTGAGACCGTCGAGAAGATGGAGTCCATGGACATCGAAGTCGCCTCCTGGGTAAAGGAGATGCTCGAGGCGGGCAATGACACTTTCTACAAGACCGAGAACGGCACCGAACTCCAGTTCAGCGCGGTCAGTAAAGAGTACGAGCTCGTCCGCGAAGACCCGATGTACATCTCGCTCGACCGGCTTCGGGACGAAGGCAAAGAGCTCGCCAGCAACGACTCGGCGAGCCTGCTCGACCTCGGCGACGGGGTCCTCTGCCTGGAGTTTCACTCCAAAGGCAACTCCATCGACGCCGGAACCGTCGAGATGGGCAACAGGGCCATCCAAGAACTGGAGCGTGATGACGTGGTCGGGCTCGTCATCGCCAACGAGGGCCGCAACTTCTCCGTGGGAGCCAACCTCGGCGAGGTGGCCCACGCTGTCAAGAACGGAGACCTGGATCAGATCGAAAAGAGCGTCGAGGCCTTGCAGGATCTCCTGATGGCCTTCCGCTTC
>DATDKO010000352.1:0-4745 GCA_036519935.1 Rubrobacter sp.
CAGCTCGGGGTGAAGAATCTGCTCAGGGTCGGCACCTGCGGAGGGTACAGCAGGGAGTTACGGCTGGGGGATCTCATCGTCGCGACCTCTGCTGCCCCGCAGGACGGAACGGTCTCCTCGATCACCCGCGGCGTCCCCTACGCCCCGGCGGCCCACTTCGACATTGTCCACGCCGCCCACCACGCGGCAGAGAGCGCGGGGCAAAGGACCTTCGTCGGCCAGGTAGTCAGCTCCGACCTGTTCTACGACCCTACCGAAGACCCTGCGAAATTGTGGGGCGACCTCGGGGTTCTCGCCGTCGAGATGGAGGCCGCTGCGATCTTCACCATAGCCGCAATGCGCGGCGTGAGGGCGGGATGCCTGCTGACCGTCTCCGACACCATAGGTGCTGAGATAGTCAGGATCAGCGACGATGAACTGCGTAACGCCGTGGATAATATGATGGCACTAGCGCTGGACACCCTCAACGCCTTAAACTAGTACCTCCTGTGGGGACGAGGTGGAGCAGGTCAGGCACCTACCTCCGCTAGATAGGAACGTAGAGTGACGATCCTCAACGAGTCGGGGATACCGGACGTTCTCCCCCCTTTGCATGCCGTAAATGATCTGGCTCAGAGGCTTCCTGATGTCCTCGTCGTCGTCGCCGGTACGCAGGCCGAAGCGCACCTCATCCAGTGCCTCCCGTCCGCACCATCCCCTAACCTCCCCCCCTCCCGGCGCAACCAGCGGGTTATCTTCGCGGTCCTCGACCCCGACGACCCGCCGCAGCAGGGCCTTCTGGCCTCCCGCATCGTGGAGAGCGCCGCCGGACACCGTGGTACGGAGCTCGTGCTGCTCGTGGCGGGTCGAGCGGCGGAATCACTCGGAGTCGACGCCGCGTTCGAGGCCAGGCTCGTAGCCCGCAAGCTCGACCTGCCGGCCGAGGTAGTGAATCCAGATGCACCCCACGAAGTCCCTGGCATCCTCTCCACCGACCTAGAGGACCGTGTCCTCGCAGCCCTGGTGAACCTCTGCCCGAAGCGGAAGACCTCAGACCTAGTGCAGACCGCCTCTCCGGCGAAGCGTGGCGGGCTCTTCGGCAGCTTTCTAGGATTGGGCACCGAAACATCGGACTCCAATGGCGGCCACCCCGTGGTACTGCTCGGAGGCACCCTCTCACCGGGTGCCGATCAGGGGCTCGCCGCGGAGCTCTCCAGGACCGGGGTGGAGGTAGTAGGGAGCATCCCTGGATCCGGGATAGGCAAGCTTTCGCCCCTCGGGGAAGGCACGGTGGTGGCCGTGATGGATCCGAACCTGGCCTCGGCGGCAATGGTCGCCGAGAGACGCGGGGCCACGGTGGTCAAGACTCTCATGCCTGTCGGAGTCGACGGCACGGCACGTTTCGTTCAGGACGTGGCGGAAGAAGCCGGGTCGCGGACCAGCGAGGTCGTGCGGGCGAGATCTGTGTGGGAGGATCTGGGTGTCCTGAGGAACCGCATTAGGGGGAAGAGGATCTTCTTCACCGGCGATACGGGGCTAGAGATCCCGCTCGCCCGCTTCCTCGCCGACGCGGGGGCGGTCGTGCTCGAGGTCGGCGCGCCGCGGCTGGACCGCAGGTTCCTTGCCGCCGAGCTGCAGGCCCTTGGCCCCGACGTCGACGTCGTCGTCTCGCCGGACTACAGGGGGCAGACGAATCGGATCGACGAGAGTCGGCCGGACGTGGTGATCTCTAGCCCCGGTCTCCACCTGCCCCTTGTCGCCCGCGGACACCTGTGCCGCTCGCCCCGTGACTTCATCTCGGCAGGACTCTACGGATACGGAGGGTCCCGTCGCATCCTAGAACTCCTGGTGCGTACCATGGAGCGTGCAGAGACCCTCGACTCACTGAACCTGTGAAGCTGCTGCGCGGCGTCTACGAGGGACCGCAGAGCTACGGTATCATGCGGGTGGCCGCGAGCATCGGAGGCGTGCACACCTTGCTCAGGGCTTTACCTGGCGAAGCGTACTTCCGTACGCTCTACGGGACCAGGGAGCGAACCGGGGCGATGGCGCCGGTCACTCTCAGCCCCATGCGCGAGGGACCCGATAGCTCGATGGCGCCGGGGAACCTCGCCAGCGACCTCTCTGGTGTCGTCCGGCGCCATCCGAAGACGGAGATCGTCGTCCTGGCCCACTCTGAGGCGTCGCTGCTCTCAGGAGAGACCATCCCCGTCACCACTCTCCCCGAAGTAGAAGGGACAGGAAGGACCCCCGGGTTGATTACGTTCCCCTGGGAGGGACCAGGCATGAGGGAGACCGAGGCCGCGGAGCTCGCGCTGGAGGACCTGATCCGAGCCCGGATGCACGACAGACCTGAGAGGAGCCCTTACCCCACGGTCAACCTCTTCGGGCCACCGATCTTCGGGCCCGGCGCGGCGCCCGAATACGCCGAGGCCGAGCGGCTTTTGGATATGATCGGGGTCGAGGTAAACGCCAGGGTGCCGCTGGGAGCGAACACAGGAGATCTTGTCCGCCTCCCGCGCGCCTGGGCAAACGTGCTCCTCTACAGGGAGGTCGGGGAATCCGCGACGCTCTACCTGCAAGACGAGTTCGGGATGCCGCGGGTGACGACCCCGATGATCGGCGCCGCGGGAACGGGCGCGGTCCTTCGCTCTGTCGGCGACCTGTGCCAGCTCGACCCGAAGTCCGTGCAGCGTACGATATGGGCCGAGCTGGCCCGCACGGCGAAGCTCCCCTGGTACGCACGCCTCGAACCGCCCGAGACCTTCCAGGACCGCAGGGTGGCCATATTCGGAGACTTCACCTACCCCCTCGGCCTCGGTTACGCCCTGGCCCGCGAGGTCGGGCTGGAGATAACCGCCTGCGGGACGTATCTCACGCACCTCGAAAGGGACTTCCTCTTCCACACCCACACTTTCACCGAAGGGGCTTTCGTCGAGGACGATCCCGATGAGGTCGCAGCCCGCATCGAAGCCGCGAAGCCCGACCTGGTCGTCGGCACTCATCTGGAAGAGGGCGTGGCCGGCTCCCTTGGAGTGCCCTTCCTCCCCCTCTGTCCTCCTGTCGCCGACAGGCCCTTCGTCGAGCGACCGCTCATGGGCTACGCCGGGTCCAGCGTCCTCGCCGACGCGCTCGACAACGCCCTGCGCGGGAAAGCTGCGGAGCCCGCAGGAGAGGCCGGCATACAGTGGACCGACGGGGCGCTGCAGGAGGTAGCAGAGGTGCCGCTGTTCTTGCGGGGCCGGGCCCGTCGGCTCGCCGAGGAGCGTGCCCGCAGACAGGGCTCGGCTGAGGTGACGCGAGAGATCTTCCTGGAGTCACGACACTAATCTTTGGTTACTAACCGATAGTCCCTCCCCGAAGACCCCACTGACCTCTAAGGTGGTGTCCGGCTGAACGATCACGGTTATTGGCAACATCTTGTGGAGCCGGTGGCGCTCCTCTGGGATGAGACTGTCGAGGGCCTCCGGAGCTATAGCGGCGCAGTGCTCTAGCAAGACGTCCCTGTCTAACTCCAAGGCTTCTAGTGCCTCCTGCTGGTCCCGTAGGGCCGCCAGCTCACACTCCGCGGTCGTTTAGCGCCCGTACCTTCGTGCCGTGCTCCTCGAACTCCCGCCGCAGTAAGTAGTGGTATGCAGGCTCCCTGGCGAACCTGTCGCGGTCCTGTGCCAAGACCACATAGACACCACAACCAGCTACGAGATCCCGCACACGGTCCATGCCTGGTCTCTCCAGGCTGGCACCGCTCTGTCCGGGGTCTACTATCTCCTCATGTACCTCGTACCCTTCTTGGGCGGCGTAGGCTCTCAGGGCTTCTATCTGTTGGGCGAGGGAGTATCCGGAGCGGGCTTGCTCGTCTGTGGAGACGCGGGCGTAGAGGATGGCCCGCTTGGGACCGTGGCCGTTCATTGAGGGCATGATTAGCCCTCCGGCTTTACGAGCTCTTCGGGCTCGACGTCGAGTGCGCGGGCCAGCTTGCGAAGAGTTCGGGGTTGAGCGCCGCGCTTGCCGTTTTCCAGATGCCAGATGGTGTTGTACGCGACACCCGACCGCTGCTCGAGCTCTCGTAACGTCAACACTCTCCGGTGCCTCAGTGCCTTCAGCCTGTCCACGTTCACCTCGACCATTCCACTAGTTTATGTCTCTTGAAATTCTAGCACAATTTCGTAGACAAAACAAAAACAATACCGTATAATGAAGACGTCGGATAAAGAAGTGGCCCCGCAGGTGTTGGAGCACCCCGGAGCCCGGCCCAAAGGGAAAGTACCCCAATGGACACCACAGAGTCTAGCGCACCCGCGCACCCATCCACTGAGGAGCACGACGACACTGTAGAGGTGCACTACGCCAGCCTCGAGCGCCTGCGCCCCCACGCCTGCATTCGTGGCTGGGTCTTCGTCGGCTACATAGACGAGTACGGCGAGGAGAGAGAAGCCTCCTACGTCTGCCGCCGTTGCGCTGATAGCCGATAGCCCCGCCCCGATGCCCTAAGCTTAGGGCTCTAGGTCCCCTCCGACTGCCCTTACCGCCTCAAGACGACGAGCATGGCAAGGGTGAGCCCTGCGTACAGCGCCCACACCCCCACCAGCGTAAGCAGCCCGTTTCTTAAGGGTTTGGGCTCCGGCACGGCCGGGGGCACGTGGGCCTCCTCCCAGACGGCGGCCGAGAGGTTCTTGCCGGGCGCCTCGGAGAGGCGTTCGGACGCAACCCTGGCTAAGGTGTTGACCGTCTGGGTGGCCTTCTTTCGGTCGGTGCCTCGGTATGTT
>DATDKO010000353.1:0-12707 GCA_036519935.1 Rubrobacter sp.
TATCTCCCTGTGGTCTGCACTGCTCCTAATGATGATCTTTTTTCCCAGTGTGTAAGTCTTTGACCAAGGACCTTCCGCGGATACTCGCCGGCAGCACCCCAGACACCATCGATGAGGCCGGCGTTGGCTGAGGGCGGAGGGTGGAAGCGCCTCCGTAGCGAAAGGCTTATGGAGACCCCGTACTTCTCGCTACGCTCAGACCGGCTACGGCTCCCCGACGGTGGGATCAAAGACCCCTACTACATCATAGAACGCCCCGACGCCGCGATAATCTTCCCGCTCACCGCGGACGGCGAGGTCGTCCTCGTCAGCCAGTACCGCCCGCCGCTCGAAACGATGGAGCTCGGCCTGCCCGCAGGGCTCGTCGAAGCCGGCGAGAGACCGGAGACCGCAGCCCGCCGCGAGCTCTCGGAGGAGACGGGCTATACCGGCGGCGAGTGGGAACCTCTGGGCGCTGTGGCCTCCTCCCCCAGCCTTAAGGACAACTGGGCCTACCTCTTCCTGGCCCGCGGCGTCGGGGAGACCACGGCGCCCGACCCCGACGAGCACGAGCTCGTGGAGGTGGTTCGAGTCACTGTGGAAAAACTCCCGAACCTCGTCCACTCAGGCAAGATAGTCAGTTCCAGTGGGGTTGCCGCTATCATGCTCGCTCTGGAGCGGCTGAGGGAAGAGCCGTGAGCGAGAGGGCGCCGCGGTTCTCGATCCTCGATCTCGCCGCCGGTGACAGAGAGCCCATCAGGCAGGCGGCGAACCTGCTGGTCGAAGGATTCGAGGACGACTGGCCTGACGCCTGGCCGACGGAGGAAGAGGCTTTCGAGGAGGTACAGGAAGCCCTGGGAGAGGGCCGGATCTGCCGGGTAGCCCTTGGTGAGGACGGCACGGTCCTCGGTTGGATCGGCGGCATACCCGCCTACGATGGCAAGGTGTGGGAGCTGCACCCGCTGGTGGTGCGCCCCGACCTCAGGCGCAGGGGCATCGGCAGCGCGCTCGTCGCCGACCTTGAGGCCCGCGTCGGGGAGCGCGGTGCCCTGACGCTCTGGCTCGGCACCGACGATGAAACGGACATGACGACTCTCTCCGGCGTAGACCTCTACCCCGACGTCCTAGGGCACCTCGCGAAGATAGAGAACCTGCGCGGGCACCCTTACGAGTTCTACCTCAAACTGGGCTTCTCCATAATCGGCGCGATGCCCGACGCCAACGGATGGGGCAAGCCTGACATCTACATGGCCAAGCGTTGCCGTCGAGATCGGGGCAAAGAACGAGCCCGGAACTCCATGCTCCGGGCTCGTTACTGACTGTATGCGTTAGCGGTCTAGCAGGTAAAGGAGCTGCCGCAGCCGCAGCCGCCCTGGACGTTGGGGTTGTTGACGGCGAAACCGGCGCCCATGAGGCCGTCTACGTAGTCGAACTCCGAGCCCATGATATATGGGACGCTCATCGCGTCTACCAGCACCCTGACGCCCTTGGTCTCAAGGACCTCGTCGTCGTCGGCGATCTCGTCGTCGAAGTAGATGCTGTACTGGAATCCGGAGCAGCCCCCAGGCCTGACGCCGATACGCAGCGCCAGGTCTTCCTCACCTTCCTGGGCCATGAGGGTCTTGACCTTCTCGGCAGCGTTATCGGTGATGTTGACGATGGTCGCTTCCTTCTGTTCCATCAGCACCTCCCGTGCTGTAGTCTGCTCTTGGTTACGGAAATTATTACACCGCCAAGCGTATACTTCAACGCCGCTTTCGCGAAGTTCGGCGAAGCCTTCCACGCAGCACCTTGCCGAGTCGCGTCCTCCTGGCGGAAATGTACTTCCTCGCCCTGGCGAGCAGCGAGGATGGGTTCACGGCTCCGAGCACTCTTCTCCAGCGTGGCAGGCGTTCGTAAGCCTGCAGGGCGTCCCTGTAAGCGGAGGCTAAGTGGTCACTCTCACTGCCCGCGGAATAGAGGTGGTCCGAGTAGGCCAGGGCGAACCGGCGCATCGGGGCCTCCTCTACGCCGGCGGCACCGGCGAGGAGCAGTACCCGCTCGGTGGGGGTCAGCGCGGGCGAGTCGGCCACGATGCTTCTGTTCGGCGGCAGCACGTCGCGCAGCCTGCCTGTGAGGTCCCTGTAGAGGTCCTCAGGCCTGCTGCGGGCGAGAAGCGTCCTCTTGGAGAGGGGCACAGCCGCCACGAGCAGAGTGGGCGCGAGCACGAACAGAGGCCACGCAGGAATACCGTTCTGCCCGGAGCGGCCCGTGATGGAATCCTGATTGGCAAGGTCCTGGTTCTGCTCTCTGGACTGCTGCTGCGCCCTGTTTTGCGCGAGCTGGCGCCTGGCCGGGCTGTTCTCGGCAGCCTGGATCCCGCTGGCCAGCGGGAGCTCAGGCCGCCTGGCGTTGGCCTCCATTGCCTCGGGCATCGAGAAGCCTGGCGTCGGATTGAAGGGATACCAGCCGACCCCGGGGAAGTAGGCCTCTACCCAGGTGTGCATGTTGCTACCTCTTACCAGGTACTCTCCCTCGCTCACCTCTTCACCCGAGGTGGCTCCGTAGACGACCCGCGAGGGCACGTTCATGTCGCGCAGGAGGAGCGCCATAGAGGTCGAGAACTGGGTACAGAAGCCCTCCTTGCCTTCACCCAGGAACTCCTCAACCGCCTTGTCAGCCCTGCGGTAGCTCACATCGAGGTTATAAGTAAAGCCGCCGTCGTAGATCAGGTACTGCTCGATCGCGCGCGCCCTATCGTACGGAGTTGCGGGATCGTATCGGCGCTGGATCTTCTTCGCCGTCTCGCTGACCACGGGCGGCGTGTCTTCGGGTAGCTGGAGGAACTTCTCCTCCACAGTCGACGGGTAATCGCTGCCCGCGCCTCTGAGCTGCGCCCCGGTTGGCTGCGGGATCTCCGAGAGCACCTCGTAGGGGTCGCCCTCTTCGAAGGGCTCGTCCATCGACCACGAGCCGTCGGAGTTCGGGGTCGCCCCTAGAACCTCGGAGGTACGCACACGCACGATCTTGTACCCCCCGAAGATGAGGTCCGTCTGGGCGTTGAGGACCTGCACCCTCTGCAGCACGGGACGGGTCTCGACGTCGCGGGCTATCTCCTCCCCGTCGTCGGCCCCCGCCTGTGTGGTGTCCGACCACCGGACGCCGTCGAAGTAATCCATGGTCCCGCCACGCCACAGGAGCGGTTCGGAGCTTCGGATCCGCAGGAGCTCGGCCTCCCTCCCGGCCGTGAGGTAATCTCCGACATCGGCCTGTACGCCGAGCCTGGAGGTGCCGCCAGTCCCTATGCGCGTCCAATCTATCCATCCGGTGCTGACCGTCTCGTCGGAGAAGGGCATCCTCGGCACGAGGAGCACCAGCGCGATCACGATAGCCCCACCCACGACCGCGGGGCGGCCAGGACCTTCGGGTCCAGCCCCGCCTGCGGAGAGTAGGAGTCCGACGGCGCAGACCAGGAAAGCGGCGAAGAAGGGTCCCGCCCCATCCTCGAAGCTGATGGTCGAGAGAACGCCTATGGTGAGCCCCAGAACGGCCACGGAGATGACGGGGCTCTCCTCGTAGAGGGTAGCCGAGGTTGCGAAGGCCACCAGGATCATAACCAGGGGCACGAGCACGACGAAGAGCCCTGGGGCCAGATCGTAAGGTATGGGCTGGACGTACATGGTGTTCGCCGCGCCGTAGGTATCACCCCATATGACCCTGAAGAAGCCCTGCCAGCCCGAGACCGAGAAGAGATCGGTACCGTACACCGCGACCAACGTATACGCGGCCATAGCAGGGAAGAGAAGCACGAACCGCCACCTGCCCGCCGAGCCGACCAGCGCCGCCACGGCCGCGGCGAGAAGAAAGGGCAGCAAAGCCTTGTGCCCGGCTATGACCGTGACCACGGAGAGAGCGCCGAAACCCCCATCGGCACCGTCGTAAGTGTCGCCCGTGAACAGGATACTGAAGGCGCTGCCCGTCGCGAGCGCCGCGCCGTAGAGCCACAATCTCGTCCCTAATCCACTCACCGCACCGCCTCGACCCCCCTGGCGCCCGAGAGTCCTGCCACCCCCGCCGGATGACTAACGACGCGCACCGCGGCCCCTGCTGCTTCCAGCGTGCCTACGCTCCTGAGGAACTCCGCCTCGCGACCCTGTGCGGCGCTCCCCGGCACAGGGGGTGTCCTGTAGGTGTGGGTCGCGAGGGCGACCACGATCACCGAGAGGCCCTGCTCCCTGAGTTTACGGACGCAATGTGGCAACTCGTCGTCGCGGGTGCGCAAGACGAGGACTACGCCTTCCCCGAGTCCCCCCCGCTCCCCGAGCACGGTCTCCCCAAGGTGACGGACCCCGTCGGCGCGCGCCGTCGCCAGCAGCCTCATCGCCTCCCAGTAGGAATCTTCGCCGGATCCAAAACCAGTGTCTGCGCCACTACTACCCGTGTCGAGCAGCCTGAAAGGCAGACCCTCCCCAGCAAGGTGCGTGAGCACCGAGGCCGCCACCGAGACGGCGTCCTCGATCTCGTTCTCCTGGGTCCTCAGCCCCTCCCTACGCAGATCCAGGGCCACGGAGTGGCGCCTCGGGGCCTGCAGGGAGAACTCCTTGACGAAAAGCTCCCCTGTGCGTGCCAGACTCTTCCAGTGGATGTGGCGCCTGTCGTCGCCCCTGCGGTACTCCCTGAGGTTCGCGAACTCCTCGCCCCGCCGGCCGCGGGACCCAGTGGTGCCTGCTTCCACGTTCCCGCCCCGCAAGGGAAAGCCACGAAGCTCATAGACCTGCGGGTAGACGACCACCTCGGTCGTCTCCCAGTCCCTTCTGGCGAACCGGAGTAACCCGAAGGGATCTGCCACCCTGACCTCTGCGGGGCCCAGCGTGTAGACGCCCCTGCGCGCGAAGGTTAAGGGGACTTCGATCCTGCTCCTCTCCCTAGTCGCCGAAAAATCGAAGCTGCGCGGTCCGGGGAGACGGTCAACCACGCTCGCCTTCGGCGCGCAGAACCGCGAGCGCTCTAGCAGGAGCCGCAACTTCGCGGGGCTGCCGGCCGTGATACGGACACCAGGAGGAAGGGCGCGCGAGTAACGGAGGCCTCTGGAACCCACCACCCCGAGCACGAGGGACGCGAGCGGCAGGGCCAGAAGCGCGTAAGCAAGCTGGTGGAACTGGGTAGTGCCGATCAGACGCGCCACGACCAGCGTGACGACCCCGGCAAAGAGCGCCTGCCAGCCGCGGGCCGTCGGCCTGACGGAGAGCCGCGAGGCGCCCCTCCCAGGCAAGGGCCCTTACACCGCCTCGGTCACTGGGACGGAGCGCAGGATGTCCTGCACGATCTCAAGGGTGGCGTAGTCAGGGCCGAGGCCGTCCTCGGAGCTGGTGGCCGAGGGTATGATCCTGTGCGAGAGCACGCTGGAGGCCATCGCCTTGACGTCGTCGGGCGAGCAGTACGAGCGTCCGTTCGCCGCCGCCCGCGCCCTCGAGGCGGCCAGTAGCATCCTGCTCGCCCTTGGGGAGGCGCCAAGGTAGACGGCCTCGTGCTCCCGGGTGGCCGAAGTTACGGAGACGACGTACCTGAGTACGGCCTCGCTTGTGTAGATCTCCTCGACCAGTCGGCGCATCTGGAGGAACTCCTCGACCCCGACCACGGGAGAGAGATCGGCGACGGGGTCCTGGGAGAGCTTGAGCATCTCGGTTTCGGCGTCCTCATCGGGGTAGCCGACCTGCATCTTGATCATGAACCGGTCCAGCTCCGCGTGCGGCAGCGGGTAAGTGCCTTCGTGCTCGACGGGGTTCTGGGTGGCGACCACGCAGAAGGGCTGCGAGAGGTGACGCGTCACCCCATCCACCGTGACCGAGCCCTCCTCCATCGCCTCAAGCAGCGCGCTCTGGGTCTTGGGGCTGGCGCGGTTGATCTCGTCCGCGAGCACCACGTTGGCGAAGACGGGTCCTGCCCAGAACTCGAAATCCCCCTCGCCCTGGTTGTAGACGTTGAGGCCTGTAACATCGGCCGGCAGGAGGTCAGGGGTGAACTGTATCCTGCGAAACTCTGCCCTTAGCGAACGGGCGAGCGACTTGGCCAGAAGCGTCTTGCCAACACCGGGGACGTCCTCTATAAGGACGTGTCCACCCGCAAGCATGGCCACCACGGCCAGGAAGACACCATCGCGTTTGCCAGAAACAGCAAGCTCGACGTTCCCGACTATGCGTTCTACCCTCTCCGCGAAATCGTTGTGGTCCAAAGAAATCCTGCCTATGTCCGCGTGACGCAGAGGATTATATCTTATGTCAGCACGCGCCCTGTCGGGCGCTTTCAGCACGCTCCGGCCTTCGCTTGTCAGCATTTCAGCTAGTCAGCCTCCGTCCAGGCCACCAGCAGTTCGGAATGAGCAACACCTCCCAAAAAGGGTACGTCTGATGCTTCGGGTAACACACCGTTTAGGTCTTGCTGAAAGCCGTCGAAGGCGGCGGGCTGAAATGCTGACAAGCCGCCTTTGGCGGCGTGCTGACAAACTAGGAAGCCGTAAGGCTTCCTCCGTAGAATTGATCTACGTACCTGCGCTGGACCTCGTTGAGCTCGCGCGAGTACCACACCATAACTACGTAGCGCGGCTCTTTTGGCGTGCTCTTGGGGTACATGCCGCATTCCATCGGCAGGCGATTGCCCTTCCTCGCGTTGCACTTGGTGCACGCTGTTACCACGTTGTCCCAGGTGTTCGCGCCACCGCGCGAGATCGGCTTGACGTGGTCGCGGGTCAGCCGGTCGCGGCGCCCGAGGTCGTTTCTGTGTCTCGAGCAGTACTGGCAACGGTAGTTATCGCGGGCAAAGAGGATCGCGTTCGTCACGTGCTTGCGCAGACGACGGGGTATCTCGACGTACTTGACGAGACGGATCACGAGCGGGTAAGGATACTCGGCCCTCTCGGAGCGGAACCGGCGGTCCAGGTTCGCCTCGACGATCTCGGCCTTTTCGGAGACGACGAGGACTATCGCCCTCTTGACCGTTACCAGGGCCACGGGCTCATAGCTCGCGTTGAGCGTCAAGCATCGTGCCACGCCGAGATATTAACATAAGCCAGCACTTCAGCTTGTCGGCTTCTCGTCTTCGCTGATCGCCTATGGACTGATGCGCATCGGGTCAAATGCCTCTGCGCATCGCTTTAGAGGCCGATCGCCCTGGTCTTCGAAGCTTCGAGCACTGCCTCGAGGATGGGTGCGGCGGAACCTCTGAAGGGGTCGGCGGCGGGGAGTCCTGTCTCGTCGGCTACGGCGGCGATGAGATCTCGTGCTCTTTCCTCGTCCAACCCTGCAGTGTTGAGGCTAACGGCGACGACGGGCGCCGGCTTGATGAGGGCTGCGACCTCCTCGTAGAGGCGGGCTACGCGGGCTGGGGAAGGGCGGGGGACGTCCCTGAAGACCTCCTCGTGCGGGTCGGCGGCGCACAGGATCAGGCAGTCGGGGCAAGCGCCGTGCATGAGGCCAAGCGTCACCCCCGAGTACGCCGGATGTCCAAGGGAGCCCTGGCCCTCGACGAGGATGAGGTCGGGCGAAGTCCTGGCTGCCTCGAGCACCAGTTGCTCGGAGGCCCCGGCGACGAAGTCCGAGACCACGGCGTCGACGCAGATGCCCCACCCCGCGATGACTACGCCGGTCTGTCCAGTTGGGACGAACTCGGGGGAGAGGCCGGCCTCCCTGGCGGCGCGCTCGATTTCCAGGGTCGCCGTCATCTTGCCGATGGCGCTGTCCGTCCCTACGGTGAGCGCGACCTTAGGCCCGACCTCGAAGCCCTCTCCCGAGAAGAGCGGGATGCCCTCAGGCGGCTCGCGCACATCCCAGACGGGCTTGCCGGGAAACTCGGGCGCGAGCCGCTGGTGGAGACCGCTGACGATCTCGAGCCCAGCTTCCGCCGCAACCCGCAGGGTCTCCATCCACTCTTCCGGAAGCCTCCCTCCTGCGGGGGCGAGGCCGACCAGTACAGAGGTCGGCGAAAGCTCCAGCGCCTCTTCGAGCGTCCCGACTATGGGCGCGTCACGCCCGAGGTCTGGCAAGACACCGGCCACGCGCTCCCCCGCGAGCGTCGAGTCCATGACACAGACGACTTCGTCCTTGCCGTAGCGGATCAGGCCGTGCGCCGTCTTGGCGGAGCGATCGGCGAACCGGCCCTCGGCAAGGATAGCGTAGCGCCGCTCGGGAGCGGCGCCACGAATCATCGCGGCTCCACCCCGAGGCCAGGCTCCTCGGGAAGTAGTATGCGGCCGCTGTCGTAGACCGGTCCCGCGTAGGGATCGTCGGCGAGGAGCATCGCGCCGTCGAGGTCGACGAAGTCGACGAGCCCGGAGATCTGGGCCGCCGCCGAGATGCCGAGCGAGGTCTCCACCATGCAACCGAGCATGACGAGCATCCCGTGGGCGCGGGCGGTGTGGATCATCTCCAGCGCGCGCCGGATACCACCGCACTTGGCGAGCTTGACGTTGACCCCGCTGACACACCCCGCGAGGCCTGGCACGTCCCTGGCCGTGATGGCACTCTCGTCCGCAATCACCGGTATCGGGAAGGCCGCGTCCGTTGCCCGGCGCAGGGCTTCTGTACCGGCGGAGACAGGGACGGGTTGTTCGATCATGCCGACACCTATCTCCTTCAGCTCCGTCACGACCTCCACGGCTTCCTCAGGGGAGAAGGCCTCGTTGGCGTCCACCCAGAGATCCGCCTCCGATGACGCCTTCACGGCCCTGAGTGTCTCGACGTCCTTCCATCCTCCGACCTTTACCTTCAGGATCCGGTGCGCCCGCAGCCTCTTCGCATGGGCGACGGTCGTCTCCCTGTCGGCTATGCCCAGGGTGTATGCCGAGACGGGTACGGGCCTGGCGAGCCCGAGCAAACGGTAGACCGGCACGCCTAGCCTCCTGGCCGCCAGGTCATGCATGGCGTTGTCTAGGGCCGTCAGCGCGGACGGGGACATCGCGTCGTTGCGCGCGAGGGCGCCCTCGATATCCCAGAGGTCCCCGGCCTCGACGCCCTCTAAAGCTGCCGCCACCCCCTGTGCGTCCTGTCCGTAGTAGCTTGTGGGTGCCGCCTCGCCCCTGCCCGTGACGCCATCTTCCGACATCTCGAAGATTACGCGCTCGAAGGTGTCTGCCGAGCTGCGGGCGATCGCGAAGGTACGCTCGGTATGCACCCTCAAGATCTTTACGCTCGTCTCCAAGTCCGCCCCTCCTCCCCTTTTTTAGAGTAGTATAGGGGTCAGGAAGACCGACAAAGGGGAAACGGGGGGTACGCATGGCTGTAGACTTGTCCTTGTTCAACAACTCGGTGAGCACGCTGCTGGACCATCTCACCCGCCACTATGACGAGGATTCGAAGCTCGAGACCTACGTAATATGCGCGAGGGTGAGGAGCGCAACGATACCGGGAGGAAGCGGGATCAACTGGATAGTGAATCCTGGCGGCGAGGAACTCGCCGGCGGGTTGCTGCGTGAGGTACTGAAGGCTGTGGAGAGCAATGGAGACCTGTCGTGAACGTTTCTTGCTGCTGACAGCAATAGTCGATCCTATAGGCCCGCAAGAGCCGTGCGAGACTCCGGTTCTGCATTCCGCCTGTCTTCGCTGCCTACGGAAGGCTTCGACAGAGGAAAATCTCCGATGAGCACCGAAGAGCGGACGCTGATCGCACGCGCTTCCCGCGGCGACGTCGAGGCGTTCTCGAAGCTGGTCAGCGCCCACTCTGCTCTCGTTCGCGGGGTGACGCTTCGCATGCTTGGGGGCCAGGAGGCCCAGGATGCAAGCCAGGAGGTCTGGGTCAGGGTCTGGGCGAACATGAAGGGCTTCAGGGGAGACAGCGCCTTTTCGACCTGGCTCTACAGGGTCACGGTCAACACCTGCCTGAGCTTCCGACGTAAAGAGTCGCGCCGCAGGACGCGCGAGGTCGACGAGGAGCTGGGGCATCTCTCCATAACTTCGGGCGGCGACGGAGATCCCGAGGAAGCCGCGCTCGACGCGGAACGCCGGGAAGAGATCCAAGTAGCCCTAGGCAACGTCAGGGCCGAGCACCGCGCAGCCATGGTCATGCGCCACATGGAGGGCCTCTCCTGCGCGGAGATCTCCGAGGTGCTCGGCGTCCCCAACGGTACGGTCAAAGGATGGGCCAGCAGAGGAAGGACCGCCATGCTGGCCGCACTCACTCAGGGCTCCACCTCAGCGGACCGAATTATCCTCCCCCCACCAGTCAGGCAGGAAAACGATCCCACAAAGCGCCGCTGACGACGCTGGCGCCCTGGTCCCGGGCGCCTCTGTTAAAGCTGGGTTAAAAGAATGAAGCCTGTGAGAGCAGCATCTATACTGGCCGTAGCCTTTGGCCGGATCCAACAGGAGTAGATGCCTTGATAACCAGTACAGCGGAGATCCTGATAGTCGAGGACGACGAGGTGATCATGGGCACCCTTGCCTACAATCTCTCCCGCAATGGCTTCGGAGTGAGCCAGGCGACCGGCGGCGCCGACGCTCTCAGACTGGCGAGGAAGTTGAGACCTGACCTGATCCTGCTCGACATCATGCTCCCCGGTGAATCAGGCATAGAGGTGTGCGAGAGGATCCGCGAACGCGACCAGAGCGTGATGATCGTGATGATCACGGCCAAAGATGCCGAAGAAGACAAGGTCCGCGGGTTCGAGGCCGGCGCCGACGATTACGTAACAAAGCCTTTCGGCATGAAGGAGCTGGTCGCCCGCATAAACGCGAACCTGAAACGCGGCCAGACAGGCGGCCGGGGCAAGATAATCGAGGCCGGGGACCTGCAGCTGGACACGAAGAACTTCACGGCCCGCGCCGGGGGAGGGTCGCTCGAGTTGCGCTTGAAAGAGTTCGAGCTCCTGGCCGCCTTAGCCTCCACCCCAGGTGAGCTGAGGAGCCGCGAAGAACTCGCCAAGGAGGTCTGGGGGCACGCCGGCGTAGGTTCCTCGCGCACGATAGACGTGCACATACGCAGGATCCGGGCCGCGCTGGAGGAGAAGTCGTCCTACGAATACATCCACACAGCGCGGGGCCTCGGCTACCGTTTCGAGCCCAAGCCAAGGCGCCCCGCCGAATCTCTTTCAGAACGCCGGGAGTAGAAGGTGACGCTGGAGAGACAGAACGGCGCCCGTCACGTCAGCCCCGATGAGCTCCAGAGGGTCAACAAGATCCGGCGCGATTTCGTCGCCAACGTCTCCCACGAGCTCAAGACCCCGGCCACGAGCCTGAAGCTGCTGGCCGAGAGCCTCGAAGAGACCCTCGACCATGATCCAGTCCAGGCGCGCCTCTTCGCCGCACAACTCAAAAAGGAGACGGAGCGCCTCGCCCATCTCATTACGGACCTCCTCGACCTGACACGCCTCGAGAGCCAGGAGCCCATCGCTTATCCTACCCTCGTCGACGTGCGTAGCGTCCTGATGACCGTGCTCGCCCGCATGAGACGCGTCGCCCGAAAGAAAGATATCACCCTCCAGTGGAAACGCTTCGGCAAGGCGGCCGAGTACACCGTCTACGGTGACGAGACACAACTGACCTCTATGTTCACCAATCTTGTAGATAATGCGGTGAAATACACGCCACCGGGAGGCAGGGTCGAGGTGGTTGGGGGCTCCGGAGGCTCAGAGATAACGATTCGCATCTCCGACACCGGCATCGGCATCCCCGAGGGAAAGATCCCACGCATTTTCGAGCGTTTCTACCGGGTGGACAGGGCCCGCTCCAAGGCTACCGGCGGAACGGGGCTAGGCCTCTCCATAGTGAGGCATGTGGCCGAGAACCACGGCGGACGGGTCACCGTCCACAGCACCCCTGGAGAAGGATCCACCTTCACCGTGTATCTGCCGCGCGCCTAGAGCGCATTGCTTCGCAAACCACGGTTTCATACCGAGTCCGGCTAAAGAGTTCTCGGAACGTCATGCTGCCTGCGACAACCAGTGGTAGTTGGTGAGGTCCTTTATCAACTCGCTTTGATCGAGCAGTTCCACGCATCGGCTCATCAGCGTTTGCTCTATCTGTTCGATCTCCTCAAAGAGCCTGTTGGCCAACGCCTCATTGGTTAGCGGCCATAACCTCTGCGTCGGTTGTAGCTCCGGTGAACCAGAGGGTAGGAACTCAAGATGCATCCCTTCCGGTAGCTCGAGATCCCCTCCTGTGTGCCATCCGGCTTTGTCCAAGATCAATAGGACGTGCCGCTCCTTGCCGACTCCCACCTCCTTTGCGAACTCCCCGAGCGCCAAAGAGAACAACTCTGTGTTGACCGTGGGCACGATCATCCAGAAAACCTGCCCGCTTTCGGGTCTCACGAAGCCGTAGAGGTAGGTCCACTTGTATCCTCTCTGTTGAAGCGGGCCGTGGGTCTCTCTCCTACCGGTGCCCACATCCTTCTGAGCACTGGCTTTAGGCCCAAGCGCGTCTCTCATCCTCGGCCCACAACTGTACTTCAGCATCCGGGTAGCTCTTTTTGAGCTTCTCGAGCTTCAGTGGAAGACTTTTTTGAAAGCCTCCCGCTCACAGGAGTCGGCCCCTTGGGCATTGGAGGGTCTTGGAAGCTGGGGACTCATACCCACCTTCCTCAGATACTCAAAGCCCCTCTGGAGATGCACCTTCTTTAGTCCATTTCTCTGTTGGATCCAGCGTGCTACCTTGGGCCCGCTCCACATTCCCCCACCCGGCGGAGACTCAGAGAGTGCCTCTAAGAGCTCCTCTTCTCCAGCCTCGTCGAGCAGAGCCCTCTCCTTAGCGCCGGGATTGCCG
>DATDKO010000354.1:0-6033 GCA_036519935.1 Rubrobacter sp.
ACCTGAATTACATTCTGGATAACGACCTGCAGACCAACGCCCACGAGGTCGGCGTCCACCTCAAGGACCGCCTCCTCAAGATAGCCGAGGACCACGAGATCGTCGCCGAGGTCCGCGGGCGGGGCCTGATGCTGGCCCTGGAACTCGCCGGAGAGGGTCTCGTTCCCGATCCCGCGGCGGCCGTTAGCTTCCTCGAGGCCTGCCGCGCCCGCGGCCTGCTCGTCGGCAAGGGCGGCCTCAAGGCGAATACCATCCGCATCTCCCCGCCGCTCGTCATCACCCGCGAAGCGGCCGACGAGGCCGCAGACATCATGGAGGAAGCCCTGGCTGAGGTTGGGGCCGCCACCCCCGAGAAGGTCGGCTGATGCAGGCTGAGCAGGTAGACGCCGGCCGCGCCGTCGAGGAGCTCAGGGAGCTCGCCGAACTCACGGGTGGTCCAGACGGCGCCCGCCGCGTCGCGTGGACAGGGGAGTGGGGGAAGGCCCGCGAGTGGTTCAGGGGCAAGCTGGGGGAGATTGAAGGCATAACCGAGATAGAGACCGACGAGGCCGGGAACGTCTGGGCCACGGCACCCGGTGACTCCGAGCGGGCCGTCCTCCTCGGCGGCCACATAGATTCGGTCCCGAACGGGGGCTGGCTCGACGGCGCCCTGAACGTGGTTGGCGCCCTCGAAGTCATGCGCGCCCTCGCCCCGCAAGAGCGTCCCGTTACGTTACGCCTCGTGGACTGGGCCGACGAAGAGGGGGCCCGCTTCGGCCGCAGCCTCTTCGGCTCGGGAGCGGCCGCGGGCGCGCTCGAGCCCGATGAAGTGCGCAACCTAAAGGATAGCGACGGCGTCGCCCTGCCAGACGCGCTTCAGGAGTATGGCGTGGAGCTCGATAAGGTCAACGAGGCGGGGCGGCAACTCCAGAATGCCGTAGCCTACCTGGAGCTGCACATCGAGCAGGGTCCCGTTCTGGAGGGGATGGATCTTCCGCTAGGGGTGGTGCTCGGCACTTTCGGTGTCGAGCGACACGCCGTCCGCTTTACGGGCCAGCAGGCTCATTCAGGCTCCACGCCGATGGAGGTAAGGAGAGACGCCTTTATTGCGGCGGCCCGCTCGGCGATAGCCTTCAGGGAAGATGCAGCGGCCCGCGATGACGTAAGGGCAACCACGGGGTTCGTCAATGTCAGCCCCGCCATCGTCACGGCGTTCAACGGATGGTGCGAGATGTCTCTCGACCAGCGTGCGCTCGACCCTTCCGTGCTAGCGAGCATGCTCGACGCCGCACAGGAGGCGACGGCCCGCATCGGCACCGAGGAAGACGTCTCAGTCGAATGGGAGCGCCTTTGGCGCATCGAGCCGATACCCTTCGACGAAGATCTGATCTCTCTGGCAGAAGAATCGTGTAACGAGGTAGCAGGTCAGTCGCACCGGCTGCCGAGCGGGCCCTTGCACGATGCGGCCGAGATGGCGCGCCTCATGCCGACCGTAATGCTCTTCGTCAAGAGCCTGCGGGGCCTCAGCCACACCAAAGATGAGGACACGCCACGAGAAGACCTCGAGCTCTCCGTAAAGGCGCTCCACCGGCTCGCGCTAAAGACGATGGAGTGGGCGAAAGAATAGGCATCAGCCGTCAGGATAACAACTACCTGAAGCCTGATGCCTGAGCGACCGAAGGGAGGAGCTACATGGAAGAGTTCAGGGACCTGGCGGTAAACAACCAGGCGGAGTTGGATCGGATCAAGGCCGGGGCCATGGCTTCGAGCCTCTACAACGAGGACCTCGCGCCGACCGGGCCGGAGCAGCGGACGTGGACGACCTACAACATCGCAGCGCTCTGGATCGGGATGTCCGTCGTCATCACGA
This sequence comes from Rubrobacter sp., assembly GCA_036519935.1. Classification (GTDB taxonomy): domain Bacteria; phylum Actinomycetota; class Rubrobacteria; order Rubrobacterales; family Rubrobacteraceae; genus Rubrobacter_D. Next base: position 1,850 of record DATDKO010000354.1, read on the forward strand.
CCTACCTATTGGCCGCGGGCCTCATGGCTGCCGGGATGAACTGGTGGCAGGCACTACTGACCATCTCACTGGGCAACGTCCTCGTTCTTGTCCCGATGCTCTTGAACGCCCACGCCGGCACCAAGTACGGGGTCCCGTTCCCGGTTTTCGTCCGCGCCTCTTTCGGGGTGAGGGGGGCTAACTTCGCGGCCATCGCCAGGGCCCTCGTGGCCTGCGGTTGGTTCGGCATTCAGACCTGGCTCGGCGGAGCCGCCCTCGACGCCCTCGTAACCGCCGCGTGGGGCGGTTGGGCCAACATAACAGGGCACACCTTCATAGCCTTCGTGGTCTTTTGGGCTATACAGCTCGCCATCATCCTTACCGGCATCGAGGGCGTGAAGTGGTTCGAGTCTTTCTCCGCGCCGCTCCTGATCGGCGGCGGCGTTGCACTCCTGATCTGGGGGTTCATCGCGGGTGGCGGCGTTACCAACGTGTTCTCGACCTCGGCCGAACTGCAGCAGGGCAACGCACCGTTCTGGACGCTCTTCTGGCCCAGCCTCGCGGCGAACGTAGGGTACTGGATTACGCTCTCCCTCAACATTCCTGACTTCACCCGCTACGCGAAGACCCAGCGCTCGCAGGTCATCGGGCAGGCCCTTGGACTCCCGCTCACGATGACGGCCTTCTCCTTTATCGGGATCGCGGTCACGGCGGCGACCATCGTCGTCTTCGACGAGGCGATCTGGGACCCCGTCGCCCTCGTCACGCGACTTACCGGCGATATCCCCGCCCTGCTTATCCTCGCCATGTTCATCATCGCGATAGCCCAGATCTCTACGAACATGGCGGCTAACGTGGTTTCTCCCTCCTTTGACTTCTCGAACCTGGCGCCCAAGTACATCTCGTTCAGGACAGGTGGCATCATCACCGCCGTGATCGGCGTGCTCTCGTTTCCCTGGCTGATCCTCGAAACCGCCGGCGCCTACATCTTCACCTGGCTCGTTGGCTACGGCAGCCTCCTCGGGGCCATCGGGGCCGTGATGATAGTTGACTACTGGATCGTGCGCAGAAGACAGCTCGACCTCGCCGAACTCTACAAGATGAACGGCAGCTACTCGTACTCGAATGGGTGGAACTGGCGGGCAATAGTGGCCGTCCTCGTCAGCGTGGCCCTCGTCCTCCCTGGTTTCGTCAAAGCCGCCACCACCGCCGGACTCAACGGTGGTCCCTTCCCGAATCCGACATTCATCGAGAGCCTCTACAACTACGGCCTGTTCCTCACCTTTACGGTGTCGGCACTGGTGTACCTGGGGCTCTCCATGATCGGAGGCCGCGCCGCGGAACCGGTCCGCGAACCGGAGGCTACGTAGAGGATGCCCGACGTCTCCACTTTTGCCCTTTTCGTCGCAGCGGCGCTGACCCTATTGCTCGTGCCTGGACCGGCCGTCATCTACGTCGTGGCCCGCAGCGTGGAAGGGGGCCGCCTGACAGGGCTCGTCTCCGTCCTCGGTGTCGAGCTCGGAACACTACTGCACGTGGTCTTCGCCGCTGCAGGTCTCTCGGCTATCGTGACCTCTTCGGCGGCCGCGTTCTCCGTCGTGAAGTGGCTCGGCGCGGCATACCTGCTCTGGCTCGGTCTCAGGCAGATTCTCGGACGCGACGGTGGTGACCAGGAGACGCCGCTGTCAGGAAGCGGAGAGAACCGACTCCGCGTCTTTTCGCAGAGCGTGCTCGTACAGGTCCTCAACCCGAAGGTCGCGCTGTTCTTCCTGGCCTTCCTGCCGCAGTTCGTCGACCCTTCCAGGGGCGCTGCCTGGACGCAGGTGGTAGTCCTCGGCGCTACGCTAGCCACCCTCGGTTTGTTCACGGACGGCCTTTACGCGCTACTCGGTGGTACGGCTGGTGAGTGGATCAGGAAGCAGAGAGCAGGCGCGGGCTTGCGGCGGGCCGGACGCTACGTCACGGGTGGTGTCTACATAGCCCTCGGCGCCGTGGCCGCCGTCTCGGGGAAGGATTAGGAGGAAGGCATGGACTTCGGCGTTACGCTTCAGACGAATCCACCGGCTAGCCGGGTCGTCGATCTGACCAGGAAGGCCGAAGACCTCGGCTTCGGGTACGCGTGGACCTTCGACTCGCACATCCTCTGGCAGGAGCCCTACGTCATACACTCGCAGATGCTCTCCGCAACGGAGAGGATAATGGTGGGCCCCTTCGTCACCAACCCCGTCAGTCGTGACCCTTCTGTGACGGCCTCCACCTTCGCCACCCTCAACGACACGTTTGGCAACCGCACTATCTGTGGGATCGGACGCGGAGACTCCGTGGTGCGGGTCCTTGGCCGCAAGCCGACGACGCTCCGGCAGCTCGAAGAGGCCATGCACGTCATAAAGGAGCTGGCCGAGGGACGTGAGGTCGATTACTCCGGCGTCAAGGTCAGTATCCCCTGGGTCAGTGACGGAAAGCTCGACGTGTGGATGGCGGGCTACGGCCCCAGGGCCCTGAGCCTCATCGGGCGCAACGCCGACGGTTTCATCCTGCAGCTCGCTGACCCCGTGATCCTGGAGTGGACCATGCAACATGTCCACGACGCGGCGAGACACGCAGGACGCGATCCGAAAAGCGTAAAGGTCTGCGTCGCCGCCCCTGCCTATGTCGGCGAAGACCTCACCCACCAGCGCGACCAATGCCGCTGGTTCGGTGGCATGGTCGGCAACCACGTAGCCGATCTCGTCGCCCGCTACGGCGAAGACAGCGAGGTGCCGCATGCTCTAACCGACTACATCAAAGCGCGCGAAGGTTACGACTACAGCCATCACGGCCAAGCGGACAACCCCGCGACAGACTTCGTCCCGGACGAGATCGTCGACCGCTTCTGCGTCCTCGGCACCGTCGAAGACCACGTAAAGAAGTTGAACGAGCTAAAGGATCTCGGTGCGGACCAGTTCAACGTCTACCTCATGCACGACGCCATGGAGGAGACGCTCGAAGCTTACGGAGAGGAGATCATACCGGCGCTAGGCTCGAAGTCTTTTAGCTGAAGATCGTTGAGTAACCTCAACAACTCGCTGAAGTCGGGTGGAAGCGGGATCGTAGCCATAGATCATCTGCCGGGTTTCTTCAATGGCCTGAAGTCTCTCATGCGGGCTCTTGCTGCGCCAATACCTCTTCTCGGCATTATCCTGTTCATCTAACCGAACAACAGAAAAAGCTCTACGATCCATGCAAGCAGTCCATAGTCACTACATCTAACACAACCGCCTTATGTGGCATGCGAACATCGTAGGGGTAGCGCTGAGTGCCCTGGTTGTCATATGCTTCGCAGCTAGGGAGGCGCACAGGATAGATGAAACCCGAAGTTAGCATCGAGGGGCTGGGCTACCGTTACAGGGGACAGCAGAAGCCCGCGCTCGCTGGGGTGGACCTCGAGGTGGCTGAAGGGGAGTTCGTGGTCGTGATGGGGCCATCGGGGTCGGGGAAGAGCACGCTCTGTGTCTCTTTGAACGGTTTGATCCCCCACTTCTTCAGGGGCAGGATGGAGGGGGAGGTGCGCGTCGGGGGACGCTCCACTCGCGAAGGCAAGGTCGGGGAGTTTGCCCAGGAGGTGGGGCTCGTCTTCCAGGACTTCGAGGCCCAGCTCTTCTCGACGAACGTGGCCCTCGAGGTCGCCTTCGGGCCTGAGAACTTCGCCGTCGAGCGCGACGAGATGGTCAGGCGCGTCGAGAGCGTGCTAAGGCAGGTGCGCCTCGAAGGATTCGAGGACCGTACGCCGGCCACCCTCTCCGGCGGCCAGAAGCAGCGCCTCGCCATAGCCTCGGTGCTCGCCATAGAGCCGCGCATTCTTTGCCTGGATGAGCCGACCACGGACCTGGATCCCGTCGGAAAACTGGGCATTTTCGAGATCGCCGAAGACCTCAAAGACCGCGACGACGTCACCCTCATCGTCGTCGAGCACGAGACCGAGGAGACCCTCGACGCCGACCGCATAATCGTTCTTCGGGAGGGCAAGATAGTCGCCGATAGGCCGGCCAGAGAGGTTCTGCGTGACGTGGAGCTCCTGCAGGAATCCAGCGTCATGCCGCTTCAGGTTACCCGCTTCTTTCACGAGATGGGATTGTGGCAGGGACAGTTGCCCCTGACACCGGAGGACGGAGTCGCTGAGTTCAAGCGGCGGGGGTGGCGGATGAGTCCGGAGCGCCACCGGAAGC
>DATDKO010000355.1:0-4017 GCA_036519935.1 Rubrobacter sp.
CCGACGGCCTCATGCGCCTCTCCGTCGGCATCGAGGACAGGGAGGACCTAATCGCCGACCTGGATGGTGCGATAACCGCCGGTTAGTCGGGGTCTGGAGGGTTCCCCGGTCAGCTCGCTACGGTCACTTCGTTGCGGTCCCTGTACTCATCGCGCCAGGCGATGAGGTCCTCGAGGGGGCTCAAGTCGTAGTCGGGGCCGCCGAAGCCCATGATGAGGTGGGTGATGCCATTCTCTACGTAGCGGTCGGCGTCCTTGACCAGTTCCGGCCTGACCGATATGGAGCGCTCTATCTCTTCTTTGTCACGCCCGACCTTCTCGCACCAATCGTCCAGGATGCCGCTCTTGCGGGCGGCCTGTTCCGGGTCCCCGAAACCGTGCCAGATATTGGCGTGTTCGGCGACGATGCGCAGGGTAACCTTCTCGCCTCCACCGCCGATGAGGATAGGGATCTCCCGCGTGGGCGGCGGGTTCAGCTTCCCTAGCCGCTCCTCTATGACAGGCATCGCGGCGTCGAGGTCCCGCAGCCGGCTCCCCGCCGTTCCGAACTCGTAGCCGTACTCGTCGTAATCCTTCTCGAACCAGCCCGAGCCGATCCCGAGTATGAGGCGTCCGCCCGATACATGGTCAACCGTGCGCGCCATATCTGCGAGCAGGTTCGGGTTCCTGTAGGAGTTGCACGTGACGAGCGCCCCGAACTCTACCTTCTCCGTGACCTCCGCCATCGCCCCGAGGAACGTCCAGCACTCGAAGTGCTTGCCGTCGGGATCGCCGTAGAGCGGGTAGAAGTGGTCCCAAGTGAAAATCGTGTCAGCCCCCATCTCCTCTGCCCTGAGCCACGCGTCGCGCATCTGCGCGTAACTGGCGTGCTGCGGATGGAGCTGCACCCCGACCCTTACCGTCATCCTTCGCCTCCTCCTCTGGCCAACCGGAAGATTATGCCACGTGGAGGACGCGACCAGGCAGGTTAAAACAGCGCTAAGGCCGCGGTCATGACGCCCAGGGTGCCGGTCAGGATAACGAGCCCCAGAGTAACCACCCGGAACGCCCTCTCGGAGACGTGCCTGAGGAGCGCCGTGCCGACGGCCTTACCCGCGATGGCGGCCGGGATGAGCAGGAGCCCCAGAGGGATCTCCGAGGCTTCCACCAGGCCGCGGAAGGCAAGGACCGCGAGCCCGACGACGCTCATGGGCAAGAAGTACAGCGCGCTCGTCCCCCTGAACTCGTGCTTCGGGAGGTCGCGCGAGGCCAGGAGAAGCACTATAGGGGGGCCGGCGAGCCCGGTCGAGGTGGAGAGCGCACCGCTGGCCGAACCGGCGACGAGTGTCCCCCACCGAGTGTCGGCCCCAGGCAGCCTGATGTCCCTGACCAGGAGCAGGGCCGAGAAGATGACGATCACGCCAACCCCGAGGCGCACGTAGTCAGGGTTGATCACGCTCAGCACCTCGACGCCGGCCACGATGCCGAAGAGGGCAGGGATCAGGAGCGCCAGCGCGAGCCGCTTGCGCGCCTCTTGCCAGGAATCCCATACTACGGCGCTGTTTATGACGATCGAGAAGATGGTCGTCAACACGATGACCGTACGGGGCTCGTACACGAAGAGGAGTATGGGCGTGCTGATCAGGGCCAGTCCGAAGCCCGTCAGCCCGGTGACGAGTCCGGCGAGCAACGCCGCGAAGAGAGCCACGAGTAACGCCGCGCTCAACAAGGAAGGGTTCCTCCCCCGAAGCCTGACGCCTGTAGCCTGATACCTGAGACCTGAATCAGCGCAGAATGCCGGCGTAGAGGCGCTCCCAGGCCTCCATCTCGGGCGTGAAGTAGCGCACCCGTGTCTTCTTGTACTCGCGGGTGGAATAGAGGGAGGTGTAGTCTGTAAGTCCCGTCTCCTCGGCCATCGCCGAAAGGACGTTCTCGCACTCCTCGACGCTGCGGCCGTGGACCATGGAGAAGACGGAGTACGGCCAGTCTTCGTAGGTCGGTCGCTGGTAGCAGTGGGAGACGGCCTGGTAATGGGCGAAGGCGTTGCCTACCTCGTCGATGCGCTCGTCAGGCACCCTCCAGACCCCCATCGCGTTGGCCCTGAAGCCGGCCTTGCGATGGTAGAGAACGGCAGAGAAGCGGCGCATGATCTTGCGGTCGCGCAGGTCGTAGGCCCTCTCCAATAGCTCCTCATAGGATAGGCCGACCTGCCTTCCCCACAGGTCGAAAGGACGCGGCGTCAGCGGGACATCCTCCTGGAGGGCCCTGATGGCGGCCTTATCGTCTTCCGAGATGTTCCTGTCGGCGCTCTCCCTGTCGGACTCGCCGTACTGGGGCGCCTCCTTCTTGGCCGTAGCGCCGGCATTCATATCCAGGGTCACCCCGATCTTGAAGAGCTTCAGGGTGGGCAGAATGCGGGTCTTCTCGGCGCCACTTATGTGGTGCAGCACGTCGACGGTGCCTTCTAGGCCGAGGCGGGAGTCGGGCGGGACGGCGACGGTATACCAGAGGTTGAACTCGTTGTTTCGCTCGTAGTTGTGGGAGACGCCGGGGTGGGAGTTTATAGCCTTGGCACCTTCGCCTAGCTTGTGGGCCTGGATCCTGGCGGCGACCAGGCTCGACTCGTAGCCCAGGACGCGCGTGTCGAAGATAGCGCTGATCTGGCGTATCACCCGCGCCCTCTTGAGCGCCTCTATACGCCGGATGACCTCGTCGCCCGCGATCCCCAGCTCGCGCCCCATGGCCTCGAAAGGCTCCCGCTCCAGCGGGACCTCGCGCTGGATACGGTTGAGTATCTCTTTGTCGGTGCTGTCCATCATGCGACTGCCGGTAGTTGTGCTGACCACGCTTTACGAGCCCTTCTCGACGATTTCCTTCTACAGATTTGCACTATAGCAGGCGCGACCCGAACACGGTATGAGAATGTTTACGTTGTTTCGTCCACGATGAGCAGGGCTGTGCGAAGCTCCCCCGCTCTTACGCCTCTCGCGCCTCCATCGCCTTCTGGTACTCGGCGTAGACATTCTTGATATCTTTCCAGACCAGGCGCTTGGCATTGTTCAGGTCGTCGCCACGCTGCCTCAGAACATAGGCGGGATGGAAGGTGGCCATTGTCTTGATGCCGTCTATCTCGTACCACGTGCCGCGGTCCTTGGTGATCCTGAAGTCCTTGTCTATTATCGTCTTCGCAGCGGGACCGCCGAGGCAGAGGATGATGTCCGGCTTGACGGCCTCGATCTGGCCCTGCAGGTAGGGGTTGCAGGCCCTTATCTCTGTGGTCTTCGGCTGGCGGTTCTTGAGCCGGCCGCCCTCCTCGACGGCAGCCCTGCACTTCACGACGTTCGTCAGGTAGATCTGCTGCCGGGTCAGATCCACGGCCGCCAGGATGTCATCGAGGAGCTTGCCGGCCCTCCCGACGAAAGGCAGTCCCGTGGCGTCTTCGTTCTCACCTGGCCCTTCTCCGACGAGCATCAGGGGCGAGTAGGGATCTCCGGTCGCGAAGACCGTATTGGTGCGACTCTTCGCCAGGTCGCACTTGGTGCAGACGGAGACCTGACGGGCGAGCTCCTCCAGCCGTCTCTCGCGGTCCTCGCCACCCTCAGCAGTATCGAAAAGACTCTCCAAGACTCCTCCGGGATGTTAGCGTGCCTACAGCTATTCTACACCGCACCCTCGGGTCCTCGGAAGCACTTGCTCCAGACTGATCGATGGCCCACAATGCCAACAGCTTTCCAGAGGGAAGGAGGATTAAAAACTGATCGCCGAGAGAAACTACGCGACCTGGCCATGACGGAAGGCCTCGGCACGGTTGCATACCGACTTCGGATCGGACCTAGACCGGAACGAGCGGACAAGGATAAGTCTTGACGGATCTTTTGCGTCAAGAGAGGAGGCTTGCCAATGGCTACACAAACTACGGAATCAGGGGGAGCAGGGGCAGAGCACAAGCTAAAGAGAGAAGTAAGCTCGGTCGGGCTGCTCTTCGTGTCGCTGGGATCGATCATCGGGTCCGGATGGCTCTTCGGCGCCCTGACCTCGG
>DATDKO010000356.1:0-10614 GCA_036519935.1 Rubrobacter sp.
ATAGAAGGTACCCGCCCCGCCCTCGCCGAAGAACAGAGTTAGGGTTCAGGAGGATTTGCTGATGCCTGACACCTGTAGCCTCATTTTTCGAACCCCAGGCTCCAGGCGCGGTCCAGGTCGTAATTGGAGTAAGCGCGGAAGGCGACCATGGTCTCGGTGCGGGCGACGCCTGGGACCTGGGCTATTCTCTCGGGGACGACGTCGGCCAGGCTCTCGAAGTCGGGTATACGGACCATGACGACGAGATCGTAGGGGCCTGTGACGGAGTAAGCTTCGGTGACGCCATCTATTGCGAGCATGGCCTGGGCGGCCTCCTGCACGCGCTCCCGCTCCGTCCTGACGAGTACTATTGCCGTTACCATGCAGACTCCTTAAAGCCCTTTTCGGATCGCTCGAACCATCAAAGTAGTACACATCTCTTTCCGGCGCTCAGAGATCCGCTCCCAGAGAAATCCTGAAGCCTGATACCTGTTGCCGTGCTGTACGGAAGGTCCAATCCTTCCGTACAGCGCACTCAAATCCCGAACGTTACCCTCCCCGTGAGCGTGTTGTTGGACGTACGTTTCTCGTACTCGACGGGCCCGGCCTCGACGGTGACCCTGGCGGTCTCGTCGAGCTCGCCGGGTATGAAGCCGCCGACCTCGACCATGGTCAGCTTCTTGGATTCGAGGCGCGCTATGGTCTTGCTCTCGGACTGGCGCTCGGCTCTCGTGTTGAGGATGACCTCGACCTCGACGCCCGTCTCGGGCACCTCACCCTCGTTCCCGACGGTAACGCCGAAGGTCGGCTCGTCCGCCCCTGTCAGGACAACGTTCCCGTCAGAGTTCAGTGGCTTCCCTGCGACCCTGACAGCCGTTACCCGCACCCCGTGCAGGGCGTTCGGGTCGCTCCTTACGGTGCCAGATACGGGGGCCGTGTCGAAACCGAGCGCCCCGTAATCCATAAAGGATTGAGGTTCTTCGAGGTAGGTCTGGTCGCTTGTCTGGCCCGCAGTCTCCAGGGAATGCTTGACGGCCGGGACGTAATAACTCGCGACGATGCTGTCGCTCGTCCTGTAGTCCTCGACGGCAGTCGTGAGCTCCCCGGCAAACCCACTCGCATCCCCCGTAGCCGCCTGCACGAGCTTGTCTGTGGCCTGGGACCTTATGCCCAGCGCTGTGACGACGTAGTGATGGGCGTCCTCGAACTCTGGAGGTATCTCCTCCTGCCTCAAAGCCTGTAGGTATTGCTGTTCGGTACGGTTGGCCGCCTGGGCGAGAGCCTCGTCGTCCAGCCTGGCAGGATTCCCTCCGGCGTTGACCAGGATGCGCTGGAGCTCTCCTCTGCCAGCGTTGGAGGAGTCGCTCAAGAAGCTGTCCGCGCTCGTGACGTACTTGCGGACCTGGGTCGACTGCTGGGTTGCCACGCAGCCGCGGGCGACGAAGAAGATAAACCCGAAGACCACGACTAGGAGGAGGATGGAGCCGACGAGGGTGAGCCACGCAGGGAGCGTCCTCTGGCGGCGCTCTTTCGTGCCGCTGCGGGGTCTCCTGGGACGACCCGACGGCCTCGGACGCCGAGAGGCGGGGGCGACCCTGTGAGATCTACGCTCTATACGAACTTCCCAAGAACATGTCGTGGGCGAGGGGGGACTCGAACCCCCACGGCCTCTCGGCCACTAGACCCTGAACCTAGCGCGTCTACCAATTCCGCCACTCGCCCGCAGGCCCTCTCCGGGTAACGTCCTGAACTGCGGGGGATTGTACCAGCACGCCGGCTTGTAAGCATCTCAGCACGGCGCTTCGGGCCCGACGGCCCTCGCTTGTCAGCATGGAAGCCAGGTCTTGCGCAGGCCAGAGCTGAAGTGCTGACTTGCTGACAAGCGAAAGTCGAAGGCTTCCGCGTGCTGATGGCTGATAAGCTATAAAATAGCCCGAGGTAGTGACAGAGACGCGCTACATCGAAGGAGAGGGACGCTACGCGCTGGCCGAGATGGTCGGGCGCGGCGGCTTCGCGACCGTGTGGCGCGCCCGTTCTCTCAAGGGCTACCTCAGGGGCAAAGACGTGGCCGTCAAGGTTATCCCCGTTTACAGCGCCGGCGAGCGCTCGCGCGCCCTGCGGGAGGGCCAGATCGCCGAAGGGCTCAGGCACAAGAACATAGTAGAGACCCTCGAGGTCATCCCCGGCGACCATGAGATCTACCTCGTAACGGAGTATGTGCGGGGGATGCCACTCGACGAGGCGGCCAAAGGGTACGGCGTAGACGAGATCGTGGACTCATTGGCCCAGATCCTCGAAGCCCTGGTCTACGCCCACGGGCAGGGCATAATCCACCGCGACATAAAGCCGCAGAACGCGCTCGTGGACGCCCGCGGGCGGGTAAAACTGACTGACTTCGGGGTCGCGTTCAGGGCGGGAGACACGCGCCTTACGCGCGTCGGCTTTGCCGTGGGCACGCCTGGCTACATCGCGCCGGAGATCCTGGACGGCGCCGACCCAACCGCGCTCACGGACATCTACGCCGTCGGCGCCACGGCCCGTACCCTGCTCGCGAGCCAGCCCTACGAGCCACCCCCGCGCCTCAGGGAGTTCGTCGACCGGACCACCTCTCCCAACCCGGACCACCGCCCGCAGAGCGCGTGGGCCGCCGTCAAGCTCCTTACGGGCAGGAAGGCTCCATCGGGCAGCATCTCGCCCGGTGGAAGCAAGGTACCTGACAGGCTCTCAGGTGGCTTCAAAGACGGTGCGTTGCGCATCATCAACGGCCTGGCCGCAGGTGGTTTGGGGTACCTCCTCGCGGCCGAGATCCTTACTGACGGCGCGCAGGCGGCCGGCGTCGCCGCCGGGCTCGGCGTGCTGGCCTACCTGCTGCCGCGCCTTGGCGCCCTCGGGGTCATTGTCGCCCTCGCCGTCTTGCTGATAAGGAACGGGGCCGGCCTCGGGCTCTCCGCGCTCGTGCCCGTCCTCGGGGGCGTCTGGGTGCTTGGCGCCGGTACTGCCAACGCTGACGTGAGAAGGCTGCCGCTAGGGCCCGCCCTAGCGGTGCCGCTGGCCCTCCTCGTCGGGCTCGGGACGCTCCTGGGGACCACACTCCTTGCCGCCCTGCCGCTGCTCTTCGGCGCGCTGATGCGGCCCCTCGGGGCGAGCCTTTCGGCGGCGGCCGGGGCCTTTACCTTGATCTGCTACGACCTGACGGTGCGCAACGGCTTCTTCGCCGAGCTGCCCTTCTCGGGGGCGAAGCTCGACGTCTTGCCGATCACGCTGGGAGTAGGCGGCCTGATCGATTATTCCCAGGGGTACCTGCAGTATTTCCCCAAACTGCCGCTCTTGATCTTGCTGTGGGCGGCGATGTCCGGTGTCATCTCGCTCGCCGAGTGGGCCGGGAAGTGGATGGTAGGCCTCGCGGTCGCTGTGGTCGGGGGAGCCCTGGGGTATGCGTTGCTCGTCTCCCCGAATGCTCCTCCCGGCACGCTCGCTCTGGATATGATTTCGCTCGGTCTCGCGGCTATAATATACGGGGTGCTCAGGTACCTCGTGTCGAGGGTAAGAGGGTAGGTCTCTTTGGGTTTTCTCAAACACATCGAAAAGCGGATGGAATCACTGGTAGAGGGCGTCTTCGGAAGGGCGTTCAGGCGGCAGATCCACCCCGTAGAGATCGCCAAGGGCCTCACCAAGCAGATGGATGAAGGCAGGATGGTTTCGATCTCGCGCACCTACGCCCCGAACGACTTCACGGTGCACCTCTCCAAAGAGGACACGGAGTCCATCAGGGCCTACCAGGCGTCTTTGGAGGACGAGCTGATCCAGTACGCTTCGACCCACGCGGAGAACAAGAACTACCATCTTATGAGTCCCCCAAGGATACGCTTCGAGACCGAAGACACACTCCGCTTTGGGGAGTTCGGCGTCACCGCCAAGCTGACAGGCGGCGACGGTCCCCGCGAGAAAGGCGCCCCGCAGGACACCTCGGGCCAGACCCGCATCTTCCGTACTGAGGACTCGCCAGGCGGGGAGATAGACCAGGGCACCGCCACGATATCCGCCGACGAGGCCAGGCGCCACGGTCTGGCGCGAGAGATCGTCGAAGTCGTTCTCGGGGATGATAAGCACCAGTTGGAAGGGCGGGGCCCGTGGAGCGTAGGCCGCTCGCAGGAGAACGACATCGTAATAAACGACCCGAACGTGTCGAGGAGACACGCCAGAATCTCACGCGCCGACAACGGCTTTGTCGTGGAGGACCTCGGTTCTACCAACGGCACCTTGCTGGACGGCGCTCCCATCGACCGCGAAAGGATCGAAGGCGGCGACGAGTTGACCTTCGGCCAGAGTACGGCCCGCTTCATCCGCCGCATAGACTCTCCGGGCGAGGAGTCCGGCGGGAGACGTTAGGGGATGCTTGAGCTCCAGGTGCCGCTGCTTGCGGCGAAGGCTCTGATCTTGCTGCTGCTCTTCGCCTTTATCTACGCCGTAATGAGCCGGAGCATCGGGGATCTGCGGAAGATACCGGACGATGAGCCCTACGTGCCGGGCCGGAGCCACAACGGGCGCGGGACGTACGCCCGCCGGGGCTCCGCCTCGGGGGTTCCTGAGCTGGTGGTCGAGGAGTCGGAGATCCTCGCCCCCGAGACGCGGTTCGAGCTCGGGGACGGTGAGACCAGCATGGGGCGCTCGTCGGGCAGCACTATCGTCCTGAAGAGCGACGACTACGCCTCAGGGCGCCACGCCCAGCTCACCAGGCACGGGGGATTGCTCTACGTCGAGGACCTTGGCTCGACGAACGGGACTTTCGTGAACGGGCGCAAGACCGTGGGCGCCACGCCCTTGAGGAACGGGGATACCGTCAGGGTCGGCTCGACTGTCTTCAGGTACGAGGAGTAGGATCGTGTCTTTCCTCGAGTTGCAGCCATTCGGCGTCACCCACGCCGGCAAGGTCCGGCAGAACAATGAGGACGCCCTGCTCGTCGGCGAAGGCGAGGACGAGACGCTCTTCGTCGTCGCCGACGGCATAGGCGGCTTCGAGGCCGGGGAGGTTGCGAGTTCCCTCGCCGTAGAAGTGCTCAAAGATCTCCAGCCAGGCGAATCCTTCAAAGCAGCCATAGGAGAGGCGAACCGCAGGATAGTGGCCGCTGGCCGAGGTGACGAGAAGCTCTCGGGCATGGGTACTACCGTGGTCGCCATCAGGTTCGGTGGGACGCAGGGAGAACCCGTGGCCGAGGTGGCGCACGTCGGTGACTCGAGAGCCTACCTCATGCGTGGTGGCGACATGAAGCCGATAACAGAGGACCACTCGCTCGTCGCCGAGCTGGTGCGTAGCGGCGACCTGACCAGGGATCAGGCCGCAGAGCACCCCCAGAAGAACCTCATCACCCGTGCCCTTGGCGCGGACGAGGAGGTCGATGTCGACACCGCCGTACTCTCCGTAGAGGCCGGCGACCGCATCCTGCTCTGTTCTGACGGGCTCTCGGACATGGTCTCGGAGGCAGGGATCTCGGAGATTCTGGCCGAGTCCCCGGACGACCCGGAGAGGGCGGCGCGCGGCCTGCTCTCCGCGGCCCTCGACGCTGGCGGCAACGACAACATCACCGTTGTCGTCGTTGACGTAAAGGAGCGGCCCGCGCGCGAGGCGGATGCGCGAGACGAGCGTGAGAGACGCTCCAGCGGCGTCAGCGAGCTGCTCGCCGCGGGACCTTCAGTAAAGGACACGGACGCCCGAACGCCATCCAGGGGCAAGATCGCCCCGAGCCGCCCCCGGCGGCCTACCAGGGCCGCGCGCCGGAAGCGGCCTAGTCGCCTCAGGAAGGCGCTCGGAAAGCTCGTGCGGGGATTGGCGATCGTCCTGGTCCTCGTCGCCGCCCTGACGCCGGTCTACCTCTGGGGGTCAAGCAGGTACTTCTTCGAGTTCGATGAGGGTGAGGTGGTGGCCTACCAGGGTCTGCCCTACGCTCCCTTCGGCATCGAACTCAATCAGGAGTGGCGCAGGCCAGGCCTCACGGAGTCGGAGATCAAAGAGCCCTACCAGAAGCCCATAGAGAACCACAAACTCTACACCAGAGACCAGGCAGAGCGGGTCCTCGAGGACCTGGGTAGCTAGGGTGACCCAACGCGCCTTCACGCCCATGATCCTGGCACTGCTCGTGACCACACTAGGTTTCGCGACCCTCATCTTCGTCCAGGAGGCGGCGAGCCCGCCCCTCGTCTATGGCGCGTACTACGCGGGAACCCTCTTCGCGCTCTACCTCGGGGTCAGGCTTCTTTTGCCCCACTCCGACGTACTTCTGCTACCGATAGTCACACTTTTGACGGGGCTCGGGCTCGTCATGATCTTCCGCCTGACATACAACGTGGAGGGGGCGCAGCAGCTCGCGCTGACACAGGCGGTCTGGATCCTCATAGGAAGCGGCGCCATGTTCTTGCTTGTGCTGTTCTTCCGTAACTACGACCGCATCTTCGACTACAAATATCTGCTCGCCATCGCGGCGGTCTTCCTGATCGCCTCGACGTTCACGCCCCTCGGTTACACGGTCAACGGGGCGCGGCTCTGGGTTGACCTCGGGCCGCTCAACTTCCAGCCCTCGGAGTTCGCCCGCATCGCCCTCGTCGTTTTCTTCGCCGGGTACCTGGCCGAGAAACGCGACGTAATGGCGGCGACGAGCCGCAGCTTCCTAGGTATCCAGCTTCCGGCGATAAAGTACTTCGGACCCGTAGCCCTCATCTGGGCCGCCTCCCTAGGCCTCCTCGTCTTCGAGAAGGACCTAGGCTCGAGCCTGCTCTTTTTCGCCGTTCCATTGCTGATGCTCTACGCCGCGACGGGCCGCACCGCCTACGTGCTGCTCGGGGCAGTCCTCTTCTCTTTGGGCTCATTCCTGACCTTCCTCCTCTTCGAGCACGTGCAGTTGCGGGTGCAGAGCTGGCTTGATCCGTGGAGGGACCCTGACGGAACGGGGTTCCAGATCCTCCAGAGCATCTTCAACATCGCGGACGGCGGGCTGCTCGGTACAGGGCTGGGGGCGGGCTTCGCCCAGACCATCCCCGAGGTCGAGACTGACTTCGTCTTCTCCGCGATAGCCAGCGAGCTTGGCCTGCTGGGGGCGACGGCGGTCTTGCTCGCCTTCCTGGCCTTCACCTACAGGGGGATCAAGATCGCCCTGCTTGCAGAGGATGATGCATCCAAGCTCCTGGCCTACGGGCTCACGGCGATGTTCGCCCTCCAGACCCTCATTATCGTGGGCGGGGTAACCAAGGCTATACCGCTAACGGGGATCACGCTGCCCTTCGTCTCTTACGGCGGCTCCTCCGTGGTAGGCAACTTCATACTCACGGGCCTCCTCCTGCTCGTCTCGGAGAGGGCGGGACGGCGCGAGGCCGAGGGGCTTGCTTACAGGGATGCTCCGTGGGGGGCTCCATGAACGCCCACCTCAGGCGCACCTTCTACCTGTTCGTGGCAGGGTTCGTCGGGCTCGTGGTTATGCTCGTCTACTGGCAGGTCTACTCCAGGGAGGCGCTGGCCAACAACCCCGAGAACGGGTTTCAGACCCAACGCAGCGTCTCCTCGCCGCGAGGTTTGATCCTGGCCGGCGACGGCGAGACCGTGCTGGCGAAGAGCGTCAAGCGCGGCACCCCGACCGGCCCCGTCTACGACCGCGTCTATCCTCTGGGCGAGCCGTTCGCGAACGTGGTCGGCTACTGGAGCACTCGCTACGGGGCGACAGGCATAGAGATCGGCCACAACTCGGACCTCTCTAGCGTAGCAGGGGAACCGGAGACCCTGGACGACCTGATCAACCGCGCCACGGGAGGCCCGCAGCCTGGCAACAACGTGGTCCTCACCCTCGACCCCGAACTCCAGGAGCTCGCCTATCAGGAGCTCTCAGCGAGCTCCACGGGCAGGGGCGCCGTGGTCGCCTTGAACCCCAAGACCGGGGAGATCCTCGCGATGGCCACATCCCCATCGTTCGATCCCAACGAGGTAGACGAGAACTATCCCGATCTTGCCAGCGCCCCCAACGCGCCCCTCGTCGACCGCGCGACCCAGAGCCTCTACCCGCCTGGTTCGGTCTTCAAGGCGATTACGGCCGCAGCAGCACTAGAGCAAGGAGTCAGCCCGCAGCAGACCTTCTTCGACAGCGGGGCATACGAGCTTCCGGGATATACTGTCCGGAACTTCGAGGGCAAGGACTATGGGGAGGTAACGTTCACGCGGGCGCTCGCCTACTCCATCAACGTGGTCTTCGCCAAGATCGCGGTCGAAATCGTGGGGGCTGAGGCCCTCACGCAGATGGCCGTGGACTTCGGCTTTGGGGACCCCTACGATGACTTCCCACTACCCGTCTCGGGGAGCAGCGTCAACAGCCTCCCGCCCGAGCAGTGGACCACGGGCACCCTCGCCCAGACGGGCTTCGGCCAGGGCGAGGTGCAGACCAACGCCTTCGAGATGGCGCTCGTGGCAGGAGCCGTCGCCAACGACGGCGAAATCATGGAGCCCCGTATCGTGCGCGAGGTCCGCTCCCCCGACGGCATCATCCTCGACAAACCAACCCCCAGCGTCCGCCGGCAGGCGCTCCCACCAGGTACGGCCAACACACTTAACGAGATGATGCAGGAGGTCATCATCCAGGGGGGGTTTACCGAGGCCGAGATACCAGGCATGAAGGTCGCGGGGAAGACGGGGACCGCCGAGTCGGGCAACGGGCTCCCGCATTCGTGGTGGATCACCTTCGCCCCTGCCGACGACCCGGAGATCGCCATGTGCGTGATGATCGAGAACGGCGGAAGGGCCGATAGGAGCGCCATGCCCCTGGCGGCCCGCCTGATGAAAGCCTACCTCGAGGGCGGAGTCTGAACGTTGTCCGCACTCGCGTCTATAATCTAGGTCCGTGCAGCAGCTCGTAGACAATCGTTACCGCCTTTTGAAGTCGCTAGGCAGCGGTGGCATGGCCGACGTATACCTGGCACACGACGACACCCTGGACAGGGACGTGGCGCTTAAGGTGATGAGCAGCCGCTACGCCAGCGACGAGGAGTTCGTCGAGCGCTTCAAGCGTGAGGCCCAGAGCGCCGCAGCCCTCTCGCACCCGAACATCGTCTCTATCTTCGACAGTGGCGAGTCCGAGGACGGAACTTACTACATCGCGATGGAGTATCTGCCCGGCGGCACCCTGAAGAACCGCATAGTCAAGCGTGGCGCGCTCCCCGCCCGCACGGCGGCGGCCGTGGCGCTCCAGATGGCCGAGGCCTTGAGGGCCGCGCACGAGCGCGACGTCATCCACCGCGACATAAAGCCCCACAACATCCTGATCACAGGTCTCGGGGACGTAAAGGTCACGGACTTCGGTATAGCCCGCGCGGCGGCGTCTTCGACCATGACGAGGACGGGCCACATCCTGGGTACGGCCCACTACATCTCGCCCGAGCAGGCCATGGGCGAGCCGGTCGGTCCGGCGAGCGACCTCTACTCGCTCGGGGTAGTCCTCTACGAGATGCTCACAGGCGAACTTCCCTTCGACGCTGAGACCCCCCTGGGGATCGCGATGAAGCACGTCAACGGTCACCTGCGTCAGCCGAAGGACCTCAACCCTGCGGTGCCCGACGGGATAAACGCCATAACGCTCAGGCTGCTCGCCAAGAACCCGGAACACCGCTACGCCAGCGACTCGGAGCTCATAGAAGATCTCGAGCGCGTCTGTGCCGGCCTCGACCCCTCCGGCGCGACGACGGAGAAGATGCCCCACGCCGTTGCGGCGACCACGCGCCTCAACCCCCTACCTCCCCCGCAAAGGGTAGCTCGTAACAAGAAGCGGCGTAGGAGGGCTGCGCCACAGCTGCTCGCCCTCCTCGCGCTCCTGCTCCTCGCCGCACTCACCTGGACCGGGTACTTCCTTCTTCAGGACCGGCAGGCCGCGCCGCAGATAGGCGTCCCAGACCTGGTCGGCATGAGCCTGGATGGCGCCAGAGAGAAGGTAGGGGACGATTTCGAGGTCGCGGTCGCAAAGAGTGTCTCCGGCGAGAGACCCGTCGACACCATACTCGGTCAGAGTCCCAACACTGGACAGGCGGAGAAAGGCTCGACGATCTCGGTCAACGTCGTCGGGACGCAGGTGTCGGATGTGCCCGACGTCGTGGGCTCAGGGCGCGCTGAGGCGCAGCGGGTACTGAAGGCCGCCGGCTTCGAGGTCGAGATCGACGAGCGGGAGAGCTCCTTCGATAACCAGAACCGGATCATGGGCCAGGATCCCTCAAGCGGTGCGCGTGCTGAGGTGGGATCAGGGGTGACCATCACCGTCGGTACCGGCCCTTCGAGCGTGCCGGTCCCGCGGCTGTACGGAAATACCCCGGCGCAGGCTGAGTCTGTACTCCAGGGGGCGGGCCTGAGGTTGGGTGCCCAGAGCCGGGACTACAACAGTGACGTTGCAGAGGGCAGTATCTACTTCCAGAACCCCTCAGGAGGGGAGAACGTGGAGCCCGGAACCACGGTCGACGTCGCCGTCAGCCTGGGTCCGGAGCAGGTCGAGGTCCCTGAGGTCTACGGCCTGAGCGTGGCGGCGGCGCAGACGGCACTCTCCAACGCCGGGCTGAACTCCACCCCCATCGAGGTTGAGGGTGACGAGGCGGCAGGCACCGCGCTCTCGACGGACCCAG
>DATDKO010000357.1:0-10379 GCA_036519935.1 Rubrobacter sp.
AGCGTGGGCACGGTCAAGACCCACCTAAACAACCTCTACCGCAAGCTCGACGCCCACAGCCGCACGCAAGCCCTGGTGCGCGCCAGGGAACTGAACCTGCTCTAGCACACACACAGAGAGTGCAGGAAGCCCCGAGCACCACACTCGCCTTCACCAAAAGAATCTCTACCCCCTTAATACCACTTTTGGGAGATCCCTCTACCCCCGTCCTTGCAGTACCTTCTTAACCAAAGGCCTTCGGCGCCGGGGACGCTAACTCACCTCGGCGCTCGGAGAAACAGAGCGATAGGAGAAGAGGAGCACGAAGGTGATACGCGTGAGCGTCGAGATTCGCGAGGGCGTGCTCACGCGGTGCGGATCCTGGGCGAGGCTGAGCAGTGCGCGCAATTGCGCCTGTCAGCTCGCTCGCTATCTTGGGATGAGCCGGCCTCTGCCTAACAGCCCACGGCAGCACCCGACGGAGAGGAGCAAAGTATGACCTGAGCGTGATGAAGGTCGGCCCCCGGAGGGTGCCTCACCACCTCTCAGGGACCGAAAACCATGGGAGCCGGTTTCGCGTGGCGATCTCTGACACCCACAACCGTACCGGTAGTGTAGCAGGGGAAGCTCCCACCGAACCGGTGATTGCAGCTATGTTCGACCATCTACATGGATTGGGGTACTCCTGTGTCCACTACAAACGAAAAACGTCAGGGCCTACTTGGCCCGTTCCTTGTTGTTGTTCCGGCACTAGTTGTAGTTGGCGGGCTTGGCTTTAGCACTCTGGGCGGCGTCGGGGCGGCTCTCATTGCAGGGGGCGTCGGACTAGGATGGGGTCTCTTTTTGGGGTTTATCGCGAGGCGACTTGCCCGAAGCGAGAGCAGAAGGGCCGCCCTGGCGAACGCGTCGGTGTTCCTCGCCACGCTAGGTGCGGGACTGATGGCCGGCGGCTCCCTGCTGCAGCAAATGCTGCTGAGCGCGGGTCTGGGTGCGCCCTCGACCACGTTCACCATGATCCATCCCCCCTTCGGGGACAGCTTCAACCTCTTCATCATCACCCTGAACTCCCTGATGGAGTGGCTGCTCATGCCTGTGGCGTTATTCCTCAACTGGCACATCCCCAAGCGCAGGACGTTCATTGTCATCGCAGCCTCGGCGTTCTACGCGATGCGGGTGTGGACGTACGTCTACTTCGTACCGAACATCTTCGAGTTCGGGGCTCTCCCGCCGGACGGTCCGTTCTCGGCAGAGATCGTGGAGCCTTTTCGGATTTGGGTAAACCTCAGTTGGCTTAGGTTCGCAATCCAGGATATCTTGCCATACTTGTTGTTCCTCCTAGCCGCATTCGTTCCCGCTTCAGCAAGCGGCAACTTCCGGAAACCGATCGGTTAGAAGCCAGTGGAAAGGGAAGCTGAGGGTGCATGAATCGCCAAGGTCCATCCCGGGTTGGTGGGTGGCCCCGGGATCTCCAATAAGGTCCCCGCAACGGCACGCACAAAGGATGATCTTACAGGACTCAGATCGATTGTGTTCTTCTACGGAACCGTTTGTAAGCTTCTCTTACAGGCGCGAATGAAGATCGAAGAAAGGAGAAGCCATCATGGCAGATGGCACCAACAACGCTCAGGCTCACCAGCAGCCACCCGAGCCAAGCTCCGAGCTCAAGAGCCTCGGGGAGAGGTTGGTTGGCACGTGGGAGATGTCAGGGGAGGTGAGTGGAACGGTGACCTACGAGTGGATGGAAGGCGGCTTCTTCCTCATCCAGCACGTCGATCTCGAGCAGTACGGCCAGAGGATCAAAGGCATCGAGATCATCGGGCACGCACGACCCTTCGGTGCCGCACCGAGTGAGGAGATAAAGTCTCGCTTCTACTCCAACACGGGAGACACCCTCGACTACGTCTACGAACTGGAGGGAAACACCCTCACGATCTGGGGAGGGGATAGGGGTTCGCCTGCGTATGCCAAGAGTGAATTTAGCGAGGATGACAAGACAGGTTCTGGGGAGTGGGTGTATCCGGGTGGTGGCGGTTATCAGTTCACCATGACCAGGGCCGGCTAGTAAGACGCTCCAAAGCGAGAGCTGCGGCACGTCTCTCGCTTGCAAGATCGGTTATTCTCCGACGTGTCTAGAAGGCGTCTTCTCGGGAGTCCATATCTAGGTTACCCTTGTGTCCGTCCGAGGGATGGCAGGCATACAATCAGGTTGGTGACCATGACTGAGCGGCCGCAACACTTGACTCTTGTATTCGACGGTGCCTGAGGATTCTGTACACGATCGGTGCGCTTACTTAAGGCGCTCGATCGCAACCGTCGCGTGACGACGGTGCCCTTCCAGAAGACTGGCGTCCCCGCTTCGGTAGGACTCAGCCTCGAAGAGTGCGAGGCGAGCGCTTGGGCGATAGAGCCCGATGGCAGTCGCTACCGTGGCGCCGAGGCGGTGAACGCGTTGGTGGCTGTGGCTCTCGGAACTGCGGTCCCGCTGCTCCTGTACTATCTGCCTGGCATCAGGCAATTGCAGGACTTCATCTATTCCGTTGTGGCCTCCAACCGCAGCCGACTGCCTGGCGACCGACCCTACTGCGCCCAACACCCCGCTGAGTGTCGATAACTCTTCTGACGAGGCCATCAAGAACTGTGAGGTTGTGTACTCCACATGAGAGCTTGCCCCGGTGATGCGGTGGACAACCTCTAGAAGGAAGGCACAGCCTTCTGACTGGCCCTTGACACGCAAGCTGGTCGCCTACTGGCGCAAGCACTAAAGTAAAATGAATGTATGAAACAAAAACAATCCAGCACTACAGCCGAGGGCATGGCCCTCGTGCGCGCCATCGAGGCGTCAAGACCGCCGGACAAACGGATTTGTTATGATCCAATCGCCCGCGCACTGGTAAACCCTATATCGGTTTTCCTTAGCAAGCTGGTGATTGATTCCGGCATTTACGACCGATTCTTCGCTCCGGGGGTGGGGGCGATAGAATTCATTACTGCCCGGGAGCGGTACATCGATGACTTCCTCAAAGCCTGCCTGAGCGAAGGGCTCGACCAGGTCGTCATCCTGGGCGCGGGGTTCGATACGCGAGCGTACCGCGTCGCGGGAATCGAGCAGACACAGGTGTTCGAAGTGGATCACCCTACCACCCAGGAAGTCAAGCTGAAGCGGTTAGAGAAAGTTATCGACCCCCTGCCCGATCACGTCACCTTTATCCCGGTGGACTTCGATACCGATACGCTCGCCGAGCGCCTACTCGCCAGCAGCTACAACGAACAAGGAAAGACGCTGTTCATCTGGCAGGGTGTGACCATGTACCTTACTCCAAAAGGGATCGACAGCACACTGGCTTTCATTACCAACCATTCTGGGCCGGAGAGCGCGGTGATCTTTGACTATTTCTACAACGAAACCTTGCGCGACATGAAGATGAAGACCACGCGGCGGATAACTCGGGCGATAGGCGAGAGGTTGATTTTCGGGATTGATGAAGGCCAGATTGAGCCGTTTCTTACCCGGCGCGGCTTCCGCGATGTTCGCAATGCAGATGCCGAAGAACTAACACGGCTCTATTTTACCGGCCCGAATGCCGGTCGCGTGATTAGCACAGGCGTTGCCATTGCGTCGGCAAGGGTGAACAAATCTCTACGAGAGCGGCTCGGCAGTTAGAGAGGTTTCATCCACAAATAGAGGTTGCGCCAATAGCAAGCGGCGAGTTGCTTGAGAGGCGGATACCCAAGGCTCGATCATTTGGGAGTTGTCCAGACTTCCCGAGGTGAAAGAGCCTCCCCGTGCCCGCACTGCAAAACTACCTTTTCAAGGTATACGCCCTAGACACAGAGCTTGGTGCACCAAGGGGTCTTAGCAAGGATGAACTGCTGAGGGCTATGGAAGGGTGCATCCTCGATGAAGGAGAGCTCGTCGCAATCTACGAAAGGTGATCTTACTTCTCCATAGTGTTGCATGAGGAGACCGACCTCGGTGCGGGCCTCTTGTAGCGCGGCCGTGGCAGCGTCTTGCATGCCTTCTGTGGCGTGGGTGTAGATGGCGAGGGTCATCCTGATATCGTAGGCAAACCGAAACCCGATGCTTTTCGGCCCGCCACAAAGACGCCACAACCAGCTTCGCAGGAGGCGCCAAAAGAGCGGTTTCTGATGCGATGGCAAGCCCCGCCCTGGGTTCGCCCCTTCTATTTGGGAGTATAGTGCGCCAAGCTTTCACTACCTTTGAGGCACCGCTATACAAGCGAAGACCTTTCGGGGGTGGGAGTGGGAGCTCACCTGCTCTGTTCCCCCGATCGCGTAGAAGAAAGTGTGTTCGCGGACGGTCGGTTGAGCCTGACGAGCCTTAGGATTCCATCCGCTCGACCCACTGAGACCTCCACTCCGGTGCCTCGAACGGCTCGGCGAAGTACCAACGGTCTCGCCACATCTTCCCATCCTTAAGCTCGCTAATGACCACGAAGTCCAATACCCGACAATTGCCATAGTCGATGACCCCCTCGACAACCCACAGTCCCTCCCTGACCAGCACTCGGCGCACCTGGAGAGACGACGGCGGGGTGGGCTTCCTGGAACGCCCGCATGTTCTCCCTGCCGCTGAAGCGCTCCCCGGACTGGGGCATCTCCATCACGTAGTCTTCTGGGTGACGCACGTTGTATTCCTCTTCGGGGATGTGGCGGGAATAGAGGTCGATAAGGAAGCGGTGTGCCTGCTGCTCGTCCATCTCCTCGAGGTTGGGGACCCGCTGCTCGGCCATCTCCGCTTCTCCTTTCGTAGTCACGAGGTCCTGTACCTACCCCGCTATGCTGCCATCCAGCGAAGTCCGTCGCATCCCACGAAGCCCTGTTCACCCAACCTCGTGGAAGGTGAGTTCGCGGAAGTACATATCCACGATCCTGCATAGAGCACCGGTCCTAGCTAGGTGAGAATTGGGTCTCTCTACCCCTGTCTGATACACCCCCAGGGTGATCGCGAGATGCTGGGGGTGCTAAAGGATAAGCAGGATATCTTGCGCCCTTCTTTTCTCGTCCTGAGCTCTTCGATCGCTCAAGATCCTCTTCTCGTACCGGCACTCGCCCTATGCCCACAACAATTGCACCACATCTGCGTGGCGGTTCCCAACATTCGGTGGCGGACCACGGCGGTCGGTGCCCTCCACTAATCGCTCAGAGAACTCTTGACGATGGCGAGCCTATGCTCATGATTGGGTAGATTTGCCTACGCCAGGGCCAGCGGCTTGTCTCCCACGCGAGATGTCAGGGTCTCGTTCATGGCGTCCATCACCCTCCGCGCACGGTCCACCGTGATCCCGTGGTGCTCGTTGCGCTCGTCACGCGAGACCTGGGCTTCGCTCACCCCGACCTTGTCGGCCAATTCCCACTGGTTCAGGCCAATGGCGATCCTCATGGCTATGAGCAGGGTACCTACCGCGCTCAGGTCGCGGATGACCCCGAAGTCCCGCCGACGCACCCTCTCGTACCACTCCACCTCTTCCTCGAGCTGGGCGCGGAACGAGAACATCGGCTCCAAGGCTCGGTTTACCTCCTCCTTGGAGAGTCCCAACCCTTCGAGCTTCTCCTCTACCCGCGCTGGCAGTTTGGGGCGGACGGGGAGATCCTGGCGAGGCTGCAGGGGGTGATCTCGGCTGCGCGGGGCCGGGATGGGACCGGAGGAGCTCCACTTCTTCGTGACCGAGCCCGAAGAGAGACTCGGTGGGGCTTTACCGCTCGATCTCCTGAGGCGAGGAGAGGGTGGCGGACCTCCTGCTCTCGGCCAGCTTGGGACCTTTCTAGGGTAGCGTGCCGCCCAAACCACTCCGTGGTCCCTCGGAACTCCGTGAGGGTCTGCCGGAGGTCGTAGACGGACCCCATCTACCGCATTCAGGACGACGAACGGATCTCCGCCTGGTGGCACCCCCAACCCCGCTACCGTTTCGACACGCCGGGAGAGGGGGCCGCTGTGCTAAAGGCACCGGGAATGGAAGCCGTGAAAGAGGCCGCTCGACGCGTCCCGGTTTCGCGTCTACAACGAATCGGCTCGCAATCGGTCTCGTCCGCCACGAGGGCGGGTGAGCGCGATAGACTTTGGCCTGAGGTATGGAGTACGACGAGGAAAAAGTCGACGAGATGGTGCTAGCTCTCCTCTACCTGGGAACGTTCCGGGATGGGCCGGTGGTCCGGGCGTGGAAAGGCTTCGACTGGGGCAGCATGGACCGGCTCTACGAGAAAGGGTTCATCCACGATCCTAAGAGGAAGGCCCGGTCCGTGATCCTCACGGAAGCAGGCGAGCGGGCCACGAGAGAGTTCTTCGAGCGGCACTTCGGGCGCTAACATGCGAGTCCTGCACGCTCACTGGCGGCCTTCGAGCCCGGGCGGCCTCCTGTTCTGGGCGGAGGTCCAGCCGGACGGGGCCACGGAGCGTTCCTCGCGGAAGCACCCTTTCTGCGCCGATGCCGGCACCTTGCGCCGTTTACTCGGGGAGAGCGGAGCGAAGGCAGAGACGTTTACCCTGCTCTTGCCCGGCAACTCCAGAAGGCCTTTCCCGTCTCCGCAATTGCCGGGAGCGGACCGGCACAGAAGAGGCAGACGCTCCTTGCGTGCCTGGGAGATCCAGTGCTTACGGCCTGCTCGGGCGGTCGAGGTGTTGGTGAGGTTGCTGGAGCCGGACTCTCTGCCGCCCGACGTCCGGTTGGGTGACTCCCTGCGTTACTGGCAGCGCGCGTCGCAGCTCGCGCTGGAGGCTCTGGCGGGACAGCAGACGATCCCGGGCCTCAAACACCGCGAAGACGGCCTCTACGCCCGCTGGCTCCCGCTCCTCGATAACCAGCGCCTGGAGCGGCTCGCCGGGGCCATGCCACCGGTGTGTCGCGCCGATCCGAAAGAGGCTCCTGCTCCGAGGGCGTTGCTGGAAGACTTTCTGGAAGAGACCTGCGATGCGCTGGTCCGGGAGTGGAGTTCCCCACCGGAGCCTCTCAAAGAGCCTTCCGAGCCGGGCTCTCGTTGGGCGCGGGCGCTCTTCGGGCATCCAGAGCCCGTTCGCCTCTCGGCGGCGCAACGAGAAGATCTCGAACGCAGCCACCGCCTCTGGCTGCGCAACCTCCGCCTGGCGGGCGACGAGCACTTCCGAGTGGCATTCCGGCTCTCGGCGCCGAACCGGGGGAACCGCTGGTCGCTGGACTTCGCGTTGCAGGCGCGCGACGACCCGAGCCTGCTCGTCCCCGCCGCCGCCGTCTGGCGAGGAGCTGCGAGCGATGTCCGGCGCCTGGTCAACCCCCGTGAGAAGCTCCTCACCGGCCTCGGCTACGCCGCCCGGTTCTTCGAGCCACTCGAACGGGCCCTGCGCCGCGCTGCTCCCAAGAGACTCCGGTTGGACACCGAGGAAGCGTTCGACTTCCTGCGCGGGTGCGCGCCCTTGTTGGAGGAGAGCGGCTTCGGTGTCCTGGTGCCTCCCTGGTGGCGCCGCCCCGAAGCCCGCCTGAGACTGCGCCCTCGCCTCTCGGCGGCCTCCGACACGACGGGCCGGGGCGAGATGAGCCTCGAGAACCTCGTGAACTACCGGTGGGACATCGTCCTCGGGGAGAGGCGTCTCAGCAAAGAGGAGTTCGAAGCCCTCGTCGCGCTCAAGTCCCCGCTCGTGCGACTGCGAGGAGAATGGGTGCGCCTCGACCCCGAACAGGTCGACGCCGCCCTGGAGTTCTTCGCCGAACGCGACCTCGAGGGTGAGGTCGGCCTGCCCGAAGCCCTGCGCCTGGGGCTCGGAGGAATCGAGGAGATAGAGGGGCTGGAGGTCGAGGAGGCGGACTTCGAGGGATGGCTCGGTGAGTGGCTCGGCCGCCTCAGCGGCGACCGGAAGCTCGAAACCCTGCCAGTCCCGGCGGACCTCGAAGCGGAGCTGCGACCCTACCAGCGGACCGGTTACTCTTGGCTCGGCTTCCTGCGCGAGGCGGGGCTCGGCGCGTGTCTCGCCGACGACATGGGCCTCGGTAAGACGATCCAGACTCTCTCCCTGCTCATCCACGATCAGGAGCAAGGCCGGCTCGATGTTCCGGCTCTGGTCGTCTGCCCGACTTCCGTGGTGAGCAACTGGCAAAGGGAGGCCGAGCGGTTCGCTCCGAGGCTGCGGTGCCTGGCGCATCAGGGTCCGAATCGGTTGCGGGGCGAGGAGTTCGTCCGGGAAGCGGAGCGGACAGGCCTCGTCGTCACCAGCTACGCACTCTTGCGGCGGGACGCCCAACTGCTTGGGAGCGTGCGGTGGCACGCCGTCGTTCTGGACGAGGCGCAGAACATAAAGAACCCTGGAGCGAAGCAGAGCCGGCTCGCTTACGAGCTGCCCGCGGGATTCCGGGTGGCGCTCACCGGCACGCCGGTCGAGAACCGTTTGGGGGAGCTGTGGTCCATCATGCGGTTCCTCAACCCGGGTTACCTGGGCTCCCGAAGGGACTTCCGGCGGCGTTTCGCTTTGCCCATCGAGCGCGAGGACGACGAGGAGGCGGCAAGAAGGCTGCGTCGGCTGACTTCTCCGCTTGTGCTGCGGCGGCTCAAGACCGACCCCGCGGTCATCCGGGACCTGCCCGAGAAGTGGGAGAGCAAGGAATACTGCAACCTGAGCGAGGAGCAGGCCAGCCTCTACGAGGTCGTCGTTAGGGAGGCAATGGAGGACCTGCCACAGAGCGAGGGCATAGAGCGCAAGGGGCTCGTTCTGTCTATGCTCACCCGGCTCAAGCAGGTCTGCAACCACCCGGCGCAGTTCTTGCACGAAGGGAGCAAAGCCGACGCCGGGATCGAGCGCAGCGGAAAGCTCCTCCGCTTGTTGGAGTTGCTGGAGGAGACCTTGAGCGTCGGAGACGGGAGCCTCATCTTCACCCAGTACAAGGAGATGGGCTCTCTGCTGGAGGTCATGCTCACCGAGCGTTTCGGGGTCGGCGTGCAGTTCCTCCACGGTGGCACTCCGGCCAGAAAACGCGCCGAAATGGTGAGCCGCTTCCAGGAGGGCGATGGACCTCTGCTCTTCATCCTCTCTCTGAAGGCGGGCGGGACGGGGCTCAACCTCACGCGTGCCAACCACGTGTTCCACTTCGACCGCTGGTGGAACCCCGCTGTGGAGGACCAGGCCACCGACCGCGCCTTCCGCATCGGACAGAGGCGCAACGTTCAGGTCCACAAGTTCGTCTGCGCTGGCACGCTGGAGGAGAATATAGACCGGATGATCGAACAGAAAAAGGCCCTGGCCGAGAGCGTCGTGGGTTCGGGTGAGGGCTGGATCACGGAGTTCTCCGACGATGACTTGCGCGAGATGGTCGCCCTGCGCCGGGAGGCGTACGGATGAGTTACTACGACTGGTATCCCGAGAGCCGGCCCATCCAGACCGACAGGGGACTCAAGGCGCGCAGCCGGCGCGGCGGCTTCGCCAAGAACTGGTGGGCGGAGCGTTGGATCGGAAACCTCGAACAACTCATGGACGCGGGCCGTTTGCGGCGGGGCAGGCGCTACGCCCGCCAGGGACAGGTCCTCTCGCTGGAGGAACGCGCCGGCGGCGTGGTGGCCGAAGTTCAGGGTTCGCGCAGGAAACCTTACCGGGTAAGGATAGACCTCGAACCCCTCGAAGACGCCGGGTGGGAGCGCGTCATCGACGTCCTCGCCGAGCGCGCGCTCTTCGCCGCCCGGCTCCTCTCCGGCGAGATGCCAGAAGACATCGAAGAGGCGTTCTCGGCCGCCGGTGCCAGTCTCTTTCCCGAACGCCGGGGCGAGCTTCGAACCGAATGCTCCTGCCCCGACCCCGCGCGGGTCTGCAAACACACCGCCGCCGTCCACTACATCCTCGGCGAACGCTTCGACGAAGACCCCTTCCTGCTCTTCCGGCTGCGCGGCCGCGCAGCCGACGAGGTGCTGCAGGCCCTCCGCGAACGGCGCGGCGAGACCGGAGGACCGAGCCCCGAACCGGCCGCCCCGCCCCTCGAAGAAGAGATCGACCGCTTCTGGGAAGCGGGACCGGAGTTTGACGCGATCCGGATCTCCATAAAGCCTCCCCCGGTGCCGCTTCCGGCACTGCGCCGCCTCGGCCGGCCCAACTTCGTCACCGAGGACCTCCCGCGCCTGCTGTCCCCCGCCTACGAGGCCACCTCCCGTTCCGCTCTGGAGATTGCCCTGGCCGAAGAGGGCGGGGAGGCATGAAGCTCCGCCCGGCGCTGAACTCCTTTATCGTCGAAGACCTCAAGCAACTCGTCAGACTCTGCGGCGGCCCCGGCCCTGACGGCGTCCGCAAGGAACAGCTCGTAGAGTACATGGCCGGCCGCCTTACCAACCCCGTTGCGCTTGCGGAGATATGGCGGCGCCTCGACCCCCTCTCCCAAAAAGCGGTGGCAACCGCTTACTATGCGGGGGGCGAGTTCTCCCCGGAAGCCTTCGTC
>DATDKO010000358.1:0-4843 GCA_036519935.1 Rubrobacter sp.
TCCTGGCGGAGGAGCGTCCAACGCGCGAGCCTCTGCAGCGCCTTCAGAGGGTCGTCCACGACGAGGGTCGGTACGTCGAGCCGGCGGGTTGCCACCGTCGCCACCGCGCCGCGCAGGTGCGCCTCAGGGGCGAAGTCCGCACCGTCGATCCTGCCGCGCAGGGCGAAGAATAAGTCCCCTTCGCGCGCCTTACGGGAATCGGTCGCCGCCCCACTTACGAGGGCGTTTACGTCCGTGGCGTTAAGATCCGCGGCCATAGCCAGCGCAGCCTCTGAAAGGGTAGCCGGCCTCACCAGAGGGGCTCCTCTGCCACAAAGCCCCTACGGTCAGGCGGGACGTTGAAGTAGCCCAGCGTAAAGGTCATCACCTGGTGGAAAGCAGGTACCGCGACCAGCTCTCCCCAGTAGGAGGTCTTTGGTTCGTCGACGGCCACCAGCATCACGTACTCAGGGTCGGTGGCAGGGGCGAACCCTATAAAGGAGGCCACGTATTGGTCACCATAGGTTCCTGTTTTCGGGTCCACTTTCTGAGAGGTCCCCGTCTTGCCGGCCACGCTGTAACCGGAGATCTGGGCGAAGTGGCCCGACCCGTCGTCGACGACGCCCTGCAACATCCCGCGTACTATAGCCGAGGTCCTCTTGCTTATCACCCTGGGGCCTTGTCCCTTGGAGATCTCCTGTTCTCTGACGTGTGGCGTAACTCTTCGTCCACCGTTGACCAACGTGGCGTAGCCTGAGACCAGCTGCAGAGGCGTAACGGTAAAGCCCTGTCCGAACGGGATGTTGCCAATAGAGATCCCACTCCAGTCCCTGTAGGCAGGGACGAGCCCCAGGTCCTCACCCCACAGGTCTACGCCTGTCGGCTTGCCGAATCCGAAGGCGCGCATGTAGTCGTAGAGTTTCCTCCCGCCAAGCTCTTGCGCGATCTTAGTCGCCCCTACGTTGCTGGAGTGCTCGAGCACGCCACCTGGGGTCAAGACTTCGGTCTCATGAGGCTGGGAATCGTTGATAACGTGGTCGGCCACGGTCATGTGATCAGGGACCACGAACTTATCCTCGGGCGTAACAGCGCCCTCCTCGAGGGCCGAAGCGACGGTGAAGGCCTTGAAAGTGGACCCTGGCTCGTAGGGGTCGGTAAGGACCCGATCTCGCTGGTCTTCTGCGGGAGTGTCGTCGAACTCGTTGTTGTCGTAGGCCGGTGTGTTGGCCAGCGCCAATATCGACCCGTCGTCGACGCGCATAACTACGCCGACGGCGCTCTTGGCTTTGCTCTTCTCGACAGCCTTCGCCAGGGCTTTTTGCAACTCCTGCTGCACAGCGGAGTCCACAGTCAAATCTACATCCCTGCCACGCTTCAAGGTGTCGTCGTAGCTGGCCTCGACCCCTCCGAAAGGCTCGCCGTAGTCTCCCTGGTGTCCGAGGAGCTGGCTGGCGAGGGAGCCGTCCGGATAGACCCTCACGGTATCGGGAGTGGTTGTGATGCCCTCTATACCCAGGGCCTGCACCTTGGCCGCTGTCTCCGGCTCTACGCCTGTGGCGACGATGCTGTATCCGCTGAGCTGACCGTCCGCGCCACGCCTAAGGAGAGAGGCCCTTATCTCCTTCTCGGTCGTGTCGGTTTCTCTGCTGAGCACGGCGTGCAGCTCCCTGGCAGTCGCCCCTGGGTCTTCGATCTGGTAAGGGGTTGCTATCACACGTGCGACCTCGAGGCTGGTCGCGAGCTCCCTTCCGTCGGCACTCACTATGCTGCCGCGGGTCGGCGCGGCGTCCGGGGTCGTGCCACCGGCCTGCTCGTCGGCAAAGGCCCTGTAATTCTCGTCATCCGTGAGACTTATATGCACGGCCCTCCCGCCGAGGAGAAGTCCTGTCACCGCGAACACCGCCGCCACCATCCAAAGCCTCCTGTGGCCCACTGCAGTCCTGGCTTCGGGGCCGATCGACGACTCGCGACGCGTCCTGGTGGCGCCGTCGACCCGCCTTTGCCCACGGAGCGGTATGACTTTGCCCCCAGAGGACTTGCGCCCTATATTTCTGGTACGAGGGACGGACTTCTTGCCACGGCGAATCCTTGCGTTGCGAGACCCTGACCGGTCAACGCTGCCGCGGTCTTCCCCCTTTCTGTGGTGCCCCATCGTTCTTCCCATCCTCCACTCTTACTCCATAGATTTTCAAAGTAGTGCTCTTCGGCTCGTGCATACCAAGCTTCTCCGCCGCGAGAGCCCGGATCCTCTCCGCACCCGACAATTCGGCGACTTTGACCTCGAGTCTCTCCCCTACTTCTGTGGCCCTATCAAGCCTGACGTCGAGTTCTGCGGCCCTGGCGTCGAGCCCCGCGGCAAGCGTGTTCAGATAGACGCTCCCCAGCATCAGCAGCACGGGCACCACGACCAGCATCGCAAACCGGCGACGCCGGCTGGCAGCCTTCCGCCTTAGGATGCGATCCTGCGAGCGGTCCTGGGCGCGCTTCTGTGCGGGCCACGCCGGTTCGGTAGGGAGCGTAGCCTTGTACCTGCGCTGGGAGGCAGCCATCAGCTAGCATCCACCGGAGGCTCGGCCGTCCTTATCGCCGCCCGCAGCCTGGCCGATGCGCTGCGCGGGTTCTCCTCTACCTCACGTACCGATGGGGTCAGAACCACTCCTCGCCGGAAGACGGGCTTTGCACCACAAACGCACACCGGCAGCTCCGGCGGACACACACACCGCCCCTCCCGCCCTGAGATGAATCGCTTTACGAGGCGATCCTCCCCCGAGTGGAACGTGATGACCACAAGCCTCCCACCTGGTGTGAGTAGCCGTTCTGAGGCCTCCAGGGCCCGGCTGAGACTGCCCAACTCGTCGTTTACCCTGACCCGCACAGCCTGGAAGATCCTCTTTGCAGGGTTACCGCCCCTCTCCTTCCAGCCCACGGCCGCACGCACGGCCTCGTAAAGGTCCGTCGTAACCGCAAGCGGCCTCCGCCGAACGACCTCCCGCGCCACACGCCCTGCCTCACCGCGCGGCACGTCACCGTACTCCGAGAGCACCCTCGACAGCTCCCCGACCTCGACGGTGTTCAGGAAGTCCGCGGCCGTCGTACCCGACCGTGTGTCCATCCGCATGTCCAGTAGCCCCTCGTTCACATATGAGAACCCGCGTCGTGGCTCGTCGACCTGGAAGCTGGAGAGGCCGAGGTCGAACAGGATCGCATCGGCACTTCGACATTCCTCGACCATCGCCCACAACGCCAGGTCGTAGGCGCCCGAGACGAACTCGAAGCGCGGGTCTTCCAACAGATCAGAGGCTCGCACTGCCGCCTCGGGGTCGCGGTCGATGCCGACGAGGCTACCACTCGGCCCGAGACCGGCGAGTATGAGCCTGGAGTGGCCGCCACCGCCGAAGGTGGCGTCTACGACAGAGTCTTCGGGAGCCAGCCCCAGGGCGGCCACCGCTCTCTCGAGCATTACGGGACGATGTGCGGCCGCCATCACCCGCCGAGATCCCTTCCTGCGAACTCCTCGACGATCTCGGAGAACGAGTCGTCAGCACCCGAGACGTAGCGATCCCATTCCTCCGTGTCCCAGATCTCCAACCTGTCGTCAACGCCCGTGATGGTCACATCACGCTGTAATCCCGCGTAGCTGGCGAGCTTGGTTGGGATCAAAACCCGTCCCTGCCTGTCTAGCGTGGCCTCGAAAGCCATGGAGAAGAACATCCGCGAGAGCTGGCGCCCCCTGGCCGAGAGGTCCGCATTGGCTTTTATGTTGGCCTTGAACGCCGCCCACTCCTCAGGCGGGAAGGCGAACAGACACCTGTCCACCCCCTTGGTCACGACGATCCCACCCTCGAAATAGGAGCGGAGTCGCGAAGGGAGGGTCATGCGCCCTTTCTCATCTAGCGTGTGCTCGTACTCGCCTAAAAGGGCCAGAGCCGTGTCCTCCCACTACGCTCCACTTTGACCCACAACAGTGAAATTCTGGCATATGCACGGGAAATGCGCAATCTGGACGGCAGTGAATGGCCCTCAAAGGCCGAGTTTTGTCTGTAAACGCGGTTTTATCCCTCTACCCTAGGGTATAGGACCCCTATTCCGAAAAACCAGTTTGCCAGGTTACGGAAGGATTTTCTACGGGGAGACGCCTGATCACTGGTGTAACATGTCGGCCGTGTAGGAGGCGGACCACAACATGTTGGGTGTGTGGAAATAAGTTGGGGGGTTCTGGGCGGTGAGAGTGTATAGATCTGTGGGCCCACCAGGACTCGAACCTGGGACCGTCCGATTATGAGTCGGATGCTCTAACCAACTGAGCTATGGGCCCTAGGGGGTACCGCCTAGCTCCCCCGGCTGGACTCGAACCAGCAACCCTTCGGTTAACAGCCGAATGCTCTGCCAATTGAGCTACAGGGGAACGTTACGAGAGTGGATTATACGGTTCGGGGCTCGCTGGTTCAAGCTCCAGTGGAGACGGAGCGCAGTGCCTGTTTCAGAGCCTGGAGCTCATTGTAACGTCGCATCCACGCTACGGAATCTGCATCTGCCTCCTCACCAGCAGCCAGGTTCTTCGCACTACGGACAGTACGCTCACGGCTCAAGATGGCCAGGCGTAACCAAGCGGCTCGGAAAGAGTCTGGGAAAGAAAATAGTTTGTCTCCCTCCGAAGCTAGAGCTGCGACTTGGTTTATGAGTGGGCGTACTCGCTCATCAGCAAGAACGGTATCGATTTCGTCGTTTTCATGATCAGCAAGAACGGAGAAGATATAAGCCTGAGTTTCGTCACCAAAATCCTCAGGGCTAAGGTTTACAGATTCAGATAGATTCGGTACGCTAACGCCGTGCCTGAGCGCCTCCGCCGCAAGATCGAATCGAG
>DATDKO010000359.1:0-3966 GCA_036519935.1 Rubrobacter sp.
GTCGATGCGGCGTTCAACACGTTCATCTTGCCGCTGCTCGGAATCATCTTCCTCCCGTTTACGACCCTGATCTACGTGATCGTGTATGTCCCTGGCGAAGGGTTGACGGGTTTGGGGTTCATCTGGGTGATCATCGCCTTGTTGCTCGATATAGGCCAATGGGGGGCCAGCTACACCCAGCGAGACCAGATACCAGGACGGAGTTGATGAGACCCCGACAATGCAAGCAAACAGCAACGAAAAGAGAGGGATGCGAAGTATGCCTCAGAATATAGGACCGGTCCAGTTGCTGGCGATAGGCTTCGACCCGGACGCCAGGTTCGAAGGCAAGATCATGGACGAACTCGCAAACCTCGAGCGTCACGAGACGATCCGCATCCTTGACCTTCTGTTCGTAGGGAAGGACGCCGAGACGGGCGACCTCCTGGCCCTCGACTACCAGGGAGAAGAGTTAGGAGCCATCGTCGGCGCGCTGCTTGGCTTCGAATTCGAGGACGACGGCGAGCGACTGGACGGATCATCGCAAGAGATTCAGGGCCACGCCTTCGGACTCTCACAAAGGGAGGTCCAGAAGATAGCGGCCTCGCTGCACCCAGGCAGCTCCGCCGGCTTCCTTCTCATCGAGCACGTGTGGGCACGCGATCTAAAGGGCGCCATCCGCGATGCGGGCGGCTTTCCGCTGGGGGAGGGTTTCCTCACGCCTGAGACTCTCGCCCCAATAGCTGCCGAGCTCCTCGCCATGTCAGAGACCATCGAGGAACTCGAGACCGAGGAGGCGCGCGGGGGCGCGCCGGGGCGTAGGGAGAATCAAGCAAGTCGAACCGACGGATAGGTAGGAGAAGATAGATGGGACTCATGGCAGAACGGGGCGCCAATCGGATGCAGGCGCGGCAGACCTACAGGACCGCGTCGCGCATGCAGCGGCGCCGCTCTTACGTCCAGAGCAAGACAAGTATGAGGGAGGACTTTAGTAGCCGCGAGGAGCCGGCCGAAGCTGCGGCGCCTTCTCCTTCCCCGGCTGCAGCACCCGAACCCGAGTACGTGCGTGAGCTCGAACGACTCTCCCAGCTGCGAGATCAGGGCATCCTCAGCGACGAGGAGTTCGAGGCAAAAAAGAAGCAGATCCTCGGGATCTGAAAACCTGGTGGGCGCGATCGAGTGGAGTCGACGAAGGCCAGCCACCGAGAAGCGGTGTCTCTCCTGGCAGAGGCGCCACTATTGGGGAAACCACTACGGAATCATTGGTTCGCACTCCACGCGTGCTCCAGAACCCGGCAGATGACAGCTACCGAGGATGCACCTAGAGCAGTAGGAGAACCAGCATGAGCTTCTACTTTGGCATCGGCCAACCACCGAGAGACTCCGTCGCCTCGCCCACGCCTGCCCTCGCGGCGCTTCCAACGTCTAAGTGGCGGAAGCGGACAGCGAGGAATCGACCACCAATGCGCGCAGATGCCGTCCTGCTGCCGCACAACGGGATTCTATCAATGGTAAAGGTAGAAAGCCCATCCGCGGCGGCGCGTGAGCTGAGGAGGGTGAGGAGGTCGCTATGACTGACCCCAACGCCACTAATCAGGCGGGCGGCGGCAGTGGTGAGATAACGCCCCAACGCGGGACAGACCAAAGCTCAGACAACAAGCCCCAGCTGCTCGCGGTCGTTCGCCTCCTCCTCATCGCCGCGGTGCTCGGGCTTGTCGCCGCCTTCGCCGCCGTCGTCTTCACGATCGTAGTGCACGAAGTGGAGCATTTGCTGTGGAGCGACCTACCCGACGCGGCTGGATGGAGGGAACCGCCCTGGTGGTACGTGCTGGCCGTGCCCGTCCTGGGCGCGCTGGTCGTCGCTTTGGCCCTGCGGTTGCCTGGTAACGGTGGACATTCCCCGCTGCAGGGCCTGAGCCCCAACCCTATGACACCCCTCACGCTCCTGAGTCTCCTACTCGCCGCCCTCGCCACCCTGAGCTTCGGGATGGTACTTGGGCCCGAGGCCCCGCTCCTCGCGATCGGCCTCACCTGCGGGCTCGTAGCCGCACGAGCGATGAAGGCCGGGCCCGAGGAGACGAGGGTGATCTCACTCGCCGGCGCCTTCGCCGCGCTCAGCACGATCTTCGGCGGCCCCTTACCGTCGTCGCTGCTGCTATTCGAGATGGTAGCCGCTGCTGGGCTGGTGCCCTCAGTGAAGCTGGGTCGCATACTGGTGCCAGGGCTCGTGGCGGCGGGCTTCGGTGCACTGTTGTTCACCGGCGTTGCCAACTGGCCCGGGGTGAGTAGTTCTCCGTTTAGTCTGCCCCCGCTTCCGGGCTACCCGACGGTGCGCATCGTCGACATCGCCTGGTGCGTGCCCATCGCCGTCGTCAGCGGCCTTGCCGTAATCCTCTCCCGGCGGTTCGCGTTCGTCGTGGCAGAGGCCGCGAAGCGGAACCAGTCGGCTATTCTGGTGGGCGCCGGATTCCTCATAGGCCTGCTCGCCGTGGTCTTCCGCGCCATCACCGATCAGCCTGTCGATCTCGTGCTGTTCTCCGGCCAGAGCGCGCTTCCTGAACTCATCGCGCTGAGCTCGGCGGGCGTGCTGGTCCTCCTCGTGGTCGTGAAGGCGCTCGCCTACGGTTTGTCGATCGGCGCCGGCTTTCGCGGCGGCCTTGTCTTCCCGGCCACGTTCCTTGGGATTGGCGTCGGCATCCTCGCGTCGTTGCTGATTCCTGGGCTAGAGTTGACTCCTGCCGTCATTACTGGCCTGGCTGCGGGTTCTGCGGCGTCGCTGCGCGCGCCGTTCTTCGGCGCGCTCTTCGCGGCGCTGCTCGGCGGCTCCGCCGCTGCCGCGGCGATCCCACTGGGTCTCCTCGGCGCAGTTATCGGCTGGCTGACTGCGCTTGCCTTGACCTCTGGGGAAGCGTCAGAAGCGAAAGGAGATGAAGCTTGAGGGCGTATATCTCAAGTTCGCGTATATGTTGGACACCTGCTCGGGGAACGCGCTGAGTGGCAGACCTAGCTGGGGACACTCCCACCATCGCGGCGGGTGGGTAGCGGACTCTCCCCATGGGGAGAAACCACCGGTGCCCAAGAGACATGAGAGCCTGGCCCCACGCCGTAAGAAGTCTAAAGGAAGTCTCTCTGACACTGATAGATCGCAACGAGTGTGTACCGGGCTCTGGCACTGGTATAGGTTCGCGCAGTGAGTGACAGGCAACGTCCGCCGCAACGAGGCGGCAGTCTCAGCGAGCGCGAACGGACCAGGATCGAGAACCGCTTCGGCGTGGTCTTGGTTCTGCTCTTTTTTGCCGTGTTCTTCTCTATAGCTGCACCGGATGAGCCGTGGCCTTTGCTGCTGACTAATATTGTGTTGGCTACCACTCTCAGTATCGCCATGCTGGCCTCAGGCGTGCAGCCGAAGGTCGTGCGGGCGTGGTTGGGTGTCGCCGTGCTGGGAGTCGGTGTCAGCGTCTTGATCGCCTTTACGCAGGACATCACAAGCGCCGGCGGATACCAAGCAATCACCAGCCTGATCCTGACAGCGGCGATGATAGGCGCCATCGTTCGCCGGATATGGCAGCACGTCGAGATCAGCGTGGTCACGGTGCTGGGAGCCGTGTGCGTCTACGTGCTGGTAGGGCTCTCCTTCGCTTTCGCGTTCGAGATTGTGGGGGCCTTTGGATCGCGACCCTTCTTTGCCGCGCAGGAGACGGGGACACGCAGCGACTACGTGTACTTCAGCTTCATCACGATGGCCACGGTGGGCTACGGCGACCTGGCGGCTCAAGGCGGTCTCGGCAGGGCTCTGGCGGTGACCGAAGGGCTGCTCGGGCAGATCTACCTGGTCACCGCCGTTGCAGCCCTCGTGAGCAACCTCGGCCGAGCACGTGCGCCGCGGCAGGAGTGAGGCGGTGACGCACCGGAGCAATATGAAAGGAGCGACCGACGCTAGGAGCCCGGTGTACGCTCATCGTATGGTAGGCGGGGTTATTCTAAGCA
>DATDKO010000360.1:0-17778 GCA_036519935.1 Rubrobacter sp.
CAGCTCCTGATCCTGAACATTCTCACCCTCACCGACGAGGAGAAGGCTGAGATGCGTGCCTCGGACCAGCGGGCGCGGGAGATCCTGGATCGGTGCGAGTCCCTCTCGCAAGAACAACTGATGAAACTGCACGGGGCCATCCGCGAGTTCAAGGTGTTGAGGGACTAGGATGGATTTCTTCAGGGAACAGGAGGAAAGACCCACGCTCCAGAGTGTGACCGTGGAAGGCGTCGAGCTCGTCAAGGGTAGCCGCGTGATGCTCTGGCCCCGCTCCGGAGGGGATGTCATAGACATCGCGCTTTCGGGGAAGGTCGCGTTCGTCGAGGCCATCGAGCAGGACTACGAAGAAAGGGTCCACCTCTCTGTCACGCTGGAAGACGACCCTGGCAGGGACATGGGAGATGCTCATATCCTGGGGCACCGGTTCTTCTTCTCGCCAGATGAAGTCGTGCCGCTCGACCCTGGGGACGCCGATGCCTAGACGCGTTCTTGTCGCAGGTATCGGCAACATCTTCCTGGGCGACGACGGTTTCGGGGTCGAGGTGGTAGGGCGACTCTCCGGACGCAAACTGCCTGAGGGCGTCGAGGTCGTGGACTTCGGCATCCGCGGGATGGACCTCGCGTACGCCCTGCACGAAGATTACGACCTGGTCGTCTTCGTCGACGCAACCCCGCGTGGCGGAGAGCCCGGCACCGTCTACCTCATCGAGCCGGAGATAGAGGAAGATGGAATGGTCTCGCTCGACACCCACGGGATGGACCCTGTCAGGGTCATCAGGCTGGCTCGCGCCCTGGGCGCCCGACCTACTCGAACCCTCGTGGTCGGCTGCGAGCCGCAGTTGATCCCAGGCGGAGAAGACTACGACGACATGCTGATGGAACTCAGCGAACCGGTGCGCGCGGCGGTGGAGGAAGCCGCGAAGCTGGTTGAGTCACTTCTTACTGAGGTTGGCACGGACAAAGGACCCGGAAAGTCCGCCGGGTCCTCTGCGGAAAGGGAGGTGAAGTCGTGAAGAAGCTCTTGCTCTTCGGAGTATTACTTGGAGCTGGCGCCGCCGTGGCCGCACAGTGGCCTGAGATCCAACGTTACATCAAGATGCGCAACATGTAGAATCCCGGGAGGACGAACTGCAAACGCACGCTCCTGCATCGTTGAATAGGGACGTTATATGAAGGCCCACGCTCTGCAGAGAGACCAGGCGCCATGAAAGCCCCTACCAGGGAGCGCCGAGGGATCGCCGTGCGGGGCATCGTGCAGGGGGTTGGCTTCAGGCCATTCGTCTTTGCCCTGGCGCGCAGGTACGGGCTCTCGGGGACGGTCCGCAACGATGCTGAGGGCGTTCGCATCGAAGTCGAGGGCGCGCCGGAGGATCTCGAACGCTTCGTGCGCCAGCTACAGGAGGATTCCCCTCCGCTGGCTGTGGTCGAGTCCGTCTTCTGGCAGCCGCTCCCGACGCTCGGGGATAGGGAGTTTCGCATAGAGGAGAGTCGGGAGGGGCTCCGTCGTCAGGCGCTCGTTTCGCCGGACGTCGCTACCTGCGACGATTGCCTGGCCGAGCTTCTGGACCCCAAGGACAGGCGCTACCGCTACCCTTTCACCAACTGCACCAACTGCGGTCCGCGCTTCACCATCACCCGCACGGTCCCTTACGACAGGGCCACGACCACGATGTCTGATTTTACGATGTGCCCCGACTGTCGACGCGAGTATGAAGATCCCTCCGACCGACGCTTCCACGCCCAGCCCAACGCCTGCCCCGTCTGCGGGCCGCAGACAAGACTGCTCGACAGGTTCGGGCACCAGCTCTACGCTAAACCGGAGGACCCGATCGCACGTGCCACGCGCATGCTGCACGGCAGGGCCGTCGTCGCCATAAAGGGCCTCGGCGGCTACCACCTGGCCTGCGACCCTTTCGACGAGAAAGCTGTGAGGACCTTGCGGGGCCGCAAGGTGCGCCAGGACAAGCCCTTCGCGCTCATGGCTTGCGATCTCGCTCAAGTACATGAGATTTGCCACGTTTCGCCTGGGGAAGAGGCGCTGCTCACCTCGCCCGCCCGTCCCATAGTGCTCCTAGAGCGCAGGAAGAATGCTGGCGTCGCCGAAGAGGTCGCCCCGCGCCAGAGCACCCTCGGCGTGATGCTCGCCTACACGCCTTTGCACTACCTGCTCCTCCGCGATGCAGGCATCCCGCTCGTGATGACCAGCGGCAACAACTCGGACGAGCCCATCGCCTATCGCGACGAGGAAGCGTTGGACCAGCTGTGCGAGATCGCCGACTACTTCCTGGTCCACGACCGTGAGATCCACATGCGCTGCGATGATACAGTGGTTCGTACAGCCAGAGGAAGACCGTACCCGGTCCGTCGCTCCCGCGGCTACGCCCCGGCACCCCTCCGACTGGCCGGAGACTTTACCAGGCACACGTTGGCCTGCGGTGGAGAACTCAAGAACACTTTCTGCCTGGTCAGAGACCACCACGCCTTCATGAGCCACCACATTGGGGATATGGAGAACTACGAGACCCTGCGGTCCTTCAGGGAAGGAATCGAGCACTACTGCAGGCTCTTCGACGTGACACCTGAACTCGTAGCGTACGATCTCCACCCCGAGTACCTATCCACAAAGTACGCTCGCGAGCACGAAGAAACCGGACTCCCTGCCATCGGCGTCCAGCACCATCAGGCGCACATCGCGAGCTGCCTCGCTGACAACGAACTTCCTGTGGAAGAGCGTGTGATCGGGGTCGCTCTCGACGGGACCGGCTACGGCACGGACGGCGCTGTCTGGGGCGGAGAGTTCTTCGAAGGAAGCCTGCAAGATAGGTTCACTCGGCGGGCCCATTTCGAATACGCGCCGCTGCCAGGGGGATCGGCAGCTATCCGCCAGCCGTGGCGCATGGCACTCGCGCAGCTCATCGGGCTCTATGGAGAAGATGACACCCTAAAGCTCCCGCTCGCCGCCGTGCGGCAAGCTGGCGAACGTGACGTACGCCTCATCGCCCGCCTCGTAGAGCACAAACTGAACACCCCGCCTACCTCCAGCGCCG
Source organism: Rubrobacter sp. (assembly GCA_036519935.1). Classification (GTDB taxonomy): domain Bacteria; phylum Actinomycetota; class Rubrobacteria; order Rubrobacterales; family Rubrobacteraceae; genus Rubrobacter_D. The sequence continues at coordinate 3,048 of DATDKO010000360.1, forward strand.
GCCGCCTCTTCGACTGTGTAGCCGCGCTCGTCAGCGTACCCGGCTCCAGGCGCACCACCTACGAAGGACAGGCCGCCATAGAGCTAGAGCTGATCGCAGCCGCTCCCACGAGCAGGACCTACCCCTTCAGCCTGCGCCCCAAAGCCGGCACCTGGATCGTCGAGACCAGCGAAGTCATAGCCGCCGTAGTCGAAGACCTGCTCTCCGGACGCCCTGCCCCCGACATCTCAGCCACCTTCCATCGAACCATGGCCGAGATCATCCTCGCAACCTGCAACGAACTGCGCGCGGAGAACGGAGTAACCACAGTAGCCCTCTCCGGAGGGACATTCCAGAATATGCTCCTAATAACCCAGACAACAGAGCTCTTAGAGGAGAACCAATTCATGGTCTACACACACCAACGCGTCCCCACTAACGACGGCGGCCTAGCACTAGGTCAGGCAATACTGGCAGACAGAAGTATCAGGAGAAAGAGCTGACAAGCTGAAATGCTGAAAGCGCCCGACAGGGCGCGTGCTGAGATGCTAAGACGACCGAAGGGAGTCGATCATGTGCCTGGGAATTCCCGGCAGGATAGTAGAGATACTCGACGAAGATCTTCTGCTCGCGAAAGCCGAAGTGAGCGGGGTCAGGCGCAACATCAACATAGGGCTCGTCCACCACGAGGATGAGCAGGTCGAGATCGGGGACTGGGTCCTGATCCACGTCGGCTTCGCTATGTCCAAACTGAACGAGACAGAGGCGCAGTCCCAGCTACAGGCGCTCGAAGACATCGGCGAGGCCTACGAGCAGGAGCTGGCCGAGCTACGCGCCTCCCAGATAGAGTAGCCGTGGAGCGGGAAACAAAGCTGCCGAACTCCTACTGCACTCTCGACCACGACGGCTGCATCGTCTGCTCCGACGCCGGTATTCCACTTCGCGTAGTCTCCATCGAGCGCGACGACGCCCTCTGTGAAGACGCCGCCGGCAACCGCACCGAGATCGCAGTGGACCTAGTCACCCCTGTAAAGGCGGGAGAAGTTCTGCTAACTCACGGCGGCGTCGCCATAGCCAAAGTCGAACCTGATGCCTGAAACCTAAGCGACCGAAGGGAGCGACCTTGAAATACGTAGACGAGTTCAGGAACGCCGAGATCGCCCGCGCCATTTCGGCCGAGATAGCTGCGATCACAGACCCCCAGCGACACTACAAACTCATGGAGGTCTGCGGAGGCCACACGCACACCATCTACCGCCACGGCATCAAGGACCTCTTACCGGACCAGATAGAGCTGGTCCACGGTCCCGGCTGCCCGGTCTGCGTCCTACCGATGGGCCGCGTAGACGACGGTATAGCCGTCGCCGAGCGCCCCGAGGTCATCTTCACCTGCTTCGGCGACATGATGCGCGTCCCTGGCTCGAAAGGAAACCTGCTCGAAATAAAAGCCGAAGGCGCCGACATCCGCATGGTCTACTCGCCTCTGGACGCCCTCCGGATAGCGCGCGAGAACCCCGACCGGGAGGTAGTCTTCTACGCCATCGGCTTCGAGACCACGGCTCCCTCCACCGCGCTCACTCTCCAGCGGGCGAAGAAGGAAGACCTCGAGAACTTCTCCGTGTTCTGTAACCACGTCACCATAGTGCCGCCTGTGCGGGCGCTGCTCGACTCGCCGGACCTGCGTCTGGAGGCGTTTATCGGGCCAGGACACGTCTCGACCGTCATCGGCTGCAGACCATACGAGTTCATGCCCCAGGACTACGGCAAGCCTTGCGTGGTCGCCGGATTCGAGCCGCTCGACCTCTTGCAGTCCATCCTCATGCTCATGCGCCAGCTCGAGGAGGGACGCTGCGAGGTCGAAAACCAGTACAGCAGGATCGTCCCCTGGGAAGGCAACCTTGCGGCCCTCAAGAGCATGGCCGAGGTCTTCGAGCTTCGTCCGTACTTCGAGTGGCGGGGGATGGGCTTTATAGCCCAGTCGGCCCTCAAGCTCTCGGATGCCTACGCGGATTTCGACGCCGAGCTTCGCTACTCCGTCCCAGGCGTACGCGTCGCCGACCCGAAGGCCTGCCAGTGCGGCGAGGTACTCAAGGGCGTCCTCAAGCCCTGGGAGTGCAAGGTCTTCGGCACGGCCTGCACGCCCGAGCATCCACTCGGCACGCTCATGGTCTCATCCGAGGGAGCCTGCGCCGCCTACTACAACTTCGGGCGCAAATCCTTCGAGAAGGTCGAGATCGGGACCAGACAATGAGCGAGAAGGAACAGCGCGTTCTCGACACCCTGGAACAGAATCGCCGCAGGCCGCCGAAGTTCACATCCCAACGCATAGACATGAGCCACGGCGCCGGGGGCAAGGCCACCCATAAGCTGATCGAGGGTCTGCTCCTGCCTGCCCTCGAAAACCCGGCCCTCGCCCCGCTCAGCGACGCGGCAACGCTCCCCTTCGGCGACGCCAGCATCGCCCTCACCACGGACTCCTTCGTAGTGCGCCCCCTCGTGTTCCCCGGCGGCTCCATCGGGGAGCTCGCGGTCAACGGTACGGTCAACGACCTCGCCGTCTCAGGCGCCACCCCTGTAGGCCTCTCCGCCGCCCTCATCATCGAGGAGGGACTCGAGACGGAGGTGCTTACCCGTGAGATAGAAGCCATGGCGAGGTCAGCGGAGAACGCAGGAGTCTCCATCGCCACAGGCGATACCAAAGTGGTGGAGCGCGGCAAAGGCGACGGGCTCTACGTGATTACGACGGGAGTGGGGTTTGCCGACCCAGAGCTGAATCTCTCTACAGCTTCCGTCCGGCCCGGGGACAAGATCCTGTGCTCAGGCACATTGGGAGATCACGGGGCTGCCATCCTGATCGCGCGCGGAGACCTGGAACTAGAAGCCGAGGTCCTCTCCGACACCAGGCCTCTCACACCGCTCGCCCAGGCGCTCAAAGACTCAGCAGGACATGACATGCGCTTCATGCGTGACCCCACGCGTGGCGGCGTCGGGACCGTGCTCAACGAGCTCGCCCGCGACTCAGGCTACGGCGTCGCGCTCTGGGAGGAGAAGCTCCCTATCAGGGACGTCGTGCACGGGGCCTGTGAGATCCTCGGCATAGACCCCCTCTACGTCGCCAACGAAGGCAAGCTCCTCGCCGTAGTCGCCCCTGAAACGGCGGACACTGCCCTCGAATCCCTGCGCAACACTGAGGGCGGCGAAGAAGCCGAGATCATCGGTGAGATGCGCGAGGAGCCGGCGCGCATGGTCGTCATGCACACCCAGTTCGGCGGCACCCGCATGATCGACATGCTCGTCGGAGATCCGCTTCCGAGGATCTGCTAGAGGGATAGTTCGAGTGGCCGATATAAATACGGAAGCCTTCGTTGGCGGCCCTTGTTAGCCGTAACACTGCGATCTTGATCAGAGGAAGGAGAAAGCTTCGATGAATGTAGCAACAATTGTTGAATCGAAGTTTCGAGGGTTGCAGCACCTTGCCCTCCGAAGAACATAGCAGTGATGCTTGGGTAAGGCGACAGGAAGTGCTGATCCAAGAGTTCGTTGAGGGGTGGTCTTGGGAGCAAGTCGTGTCAAGTTGGTTATCGCATCTCTCTGAATTGTCAGTTAGTCTTGAGCCCCTGTTTACGCGAATAGAGATACATGACCCCGCCGCACCTGTGGGCCGCGATCCTGTATTGTCGTGGTGGCCGGCTTCATTAGTGCAGAAGATGTACTTGCGACTTCAAGACCACATGAATGAGTTTCCTGGTACGGTCGGTCCTGTTCAACCAGATTACCATTCCCGAAGCGGGGAACTTGAAACGGTCCGGATGCTTTGGGAGGGCCGGGGCAATAGCCACAAGGTCTGCGCCATTCTAATTTCCGCATCGCTATTCTCGTGGATGCACAGCAGCCGAGGTGCCTATCCTGGCGATAGCTGGCCACCGTATACAAGCGTTTCGGCTCTCGACCAATGGGCGAATGATGCCTCTGGTGGCACAACTGGTTGGCACCATGCATGCACCCAGGTGATACCAGAACTGCTATCCGACCATGACAGTAAGATTGGAACACTCGGTGAGTTAGTCAATCATCTTGCAGGGGAACATGCCGCAATCATTTCAAACTACACTGCGGTGCTCGTGGAATTCAAAAGCACCCCAAACTCGCTTATTTCAAAGTCCTTGAAAAAGAGATATGCAGAGCAGCAGCTTCGCCATCGGCAATGGAAGCAAGATTACGAAGCCCGTAAAGCAATTGAGCAGGGAAAGGAGCGTGAACTTAGGAAGTTGCATCCGCGGATCGACGAATGGCCGAACATATCAAGAGAAGAGCGCGAACACTTGGTTTGGTCCAAACCCACCACACTTGTCGCAGCAGATTTCGGAGTGTCCGATTCTGCTATCAGTAAGAAGTGTCGTTTGGAAGGTATCAGGAAACCTCCACGCGGATTCTGGGCGAAAGTTGATTCCGACAAGATTCCTCATCCGCAAGGCAAATTGCCGAAGTGACGTCCAAAAGCTAGGCGAAACAGTACCCATGACCATAGGAGACAGATGTGACAAAAGCCAAACAGTTGACAATGGGCGCAGACTCTTCGTCTTTGACACCGGATGAAGAGAAGGAACGCATAGCAGTGCTGCGTGCAACCGTCGAAACCTACCTGCCAGACTTTGTCAAGGGGATCGAAACCTTACAAGCGAAGGATACGAAAGACAGCGCGATGGTGCTTCACCAAGACTCCTTCGCTGCCGGATATCATGACGATGAGTACACCCTGCTTGGTATGGCCGTGAAGTACGCAGGACTGAACGGAGTGGAGGTCAAGGTGATGGGCACGAATCACGAGACCTTTTGAGTTAGACTCTATCCCAAAACCGCCAGATTGAGCAAAAAGTGGGAGCAGGCCAACTGAATCAATGCCAGCCAGTTTTCGGCCTTCTTCGCCCAGCGAGTGCGCAGGCGGCGTCGCTTGACCAACCACGAGATCGTCCGCTCCACTATCCATCTCCTCGCCGGGTAAACCCTCTTTGAGGTTTCCTCACTCAATGGACGCTGGGAGCCTTTTTGCCTGCTATTGACCTTGATGTGCTCGATGTAGCCCGCAGAATCTACAAACTCCCTCAAATCATCTGAGTCATAGGCTTTGTCAGCGCACAGGTGCTGTTCTTTGTGTGCCGGACGCTTGAGAACCACCGAGACTATGAGTTCCATGGCTGAGACCTTCTTGTGGCGGTTGGCTGCGGTGAGTACGACCGAGATGGGAGCGCCCCGTCCGTCTACCAGGAGGAGGTTGATCTTCGCTCCTGACTTGCCCCTATCGGTAGGGTTCTTGCCCGTTTTCTGGCCTCCCAAAGGAGCCGCACAGTGCTTTGAGTCCATCGCCTGCCATCCCCAGCCGATCCCGCCGCACTCCCTTGCGTAGTATTCGGCCATCCTCTTCATCAGCTTCTCAAAGACGCCCATCCTCCTCCACCTCTGGAAGCGTTCATGGACCACGCTGGAGGAGACCCCAAACCAATCGCGATGGAGTGCCTTCCACTGGCATCCCGTCCAAAGCACGTACCTATTTGGGCGTTGACGACGGCTCTGTCGGAGGCTCTCGGTCTGCCGCCTCGCCTGCTCCTCCTCTTCCTTTTGGGCAGGCTCTTCTTGAGTTTCCTCCACAGTGGTCTCGGAAGACGGAAGTAGTCCGCTTTGCTCTGTGTGGTAGCCTCTCTCATAAGGCGCATCTCCTTCGAGAACGGTGATGGTGGCAAGCCCAATCTCGGAGAGATGCGCCTTTGTTCAACCTTCATGGAGCAGTTCTCGGATAGAGTCTTAGTCCGCTTGGCTTATTGCAGGTCTTCGGGTGTGCCGGCTCCCGGTACGTGCCGTAGAGGGTTCTCATGCCAGCGGGGTATTCTACAGGTCTTATGAAGACTCGCTACGAACATGTTGCTTTGAATGAGGATCGCGTCCCGGAGATTGCAGGTACGACGTTGAAGGTTGTGGAGCTAGTTGTCGAGCAGCAAGCGTACGGAGTGCCGAAGAGTTGCACTTCCAGAATCCGTATCTGACCCTCGGGCAGATCCATTCGGCGCTCGCCTACTATTGGGACCACCGCGAGGAGCTGGACCGGGACGTCCGGCGGCGCCTCGAACGGGTTGACGAGTTGCGATGTGAGAACCAGCCTTCGGAACTGGTCGAACGGCTCAGAGCGCGAAGACCGGAGTAACGACGCCACAACTCTAGACAAACTGGCATGCTCTTGTGAGGTGGCGGTGCTGCATCACGGTTATAATTCCAGAATGAGGATTTAGGTCTAGGTGTGAAGTACCGGGTTTAGATCGAGCAGGATGAAGACGGCGTTTACGTGGCGGAGATGCTTGTCTTGCCCGGTAGCATCTCACAAGGACAGACCAGAGAGGAGGTCGTCGAAGGCATCAGGGAGGCTATCTCAGCGTACAGCGAGAGTCTGGAGAAGCACGACGAGTCTATTCCGCCGTCGATTACGGAGGAGTTGGTAGAGCGTCGTGTGTGATTGCCCTGCCTCGGGTCTTCGGGCGCGAGGTCGTGAGAGCCCTGCGAAAGATCGGGTATGACAAAGACCGACAGCGTGGCAGCCACATCGCTCTCCGACAACGAGCACTGCCACGCCAGCGTATCACCGTGCCAGATCACAAGGAGGTTGCCAAAGTTACGTTGAGAGCCATCATCCGACAGGCCGGCTTGACATTAGAAGAGTACAACGCTCTGAGGTGACGGGGTCGCAAGAAGTGCGGATTGAGACAGAGGACCTCACCACCTGGAGCAGGACGGCCCTTCTCCGACGCAACGGGATCTTCGAAAGATTCTTCGACGCCGAAGTCCCGCGACTGGCCGAAGCATGCCACGAGATGTCCCGCCGGTTTCTCTCTGGAGGGCGGCTCCTGGCGTTCGGAAACGGTTCGGCTTCCACGGACGCACAGCACGTCTCGGTTGAGTTCGTGCATCCTGTGATCGTCGGCAAGCGGGCGTTGCCTGCGCTCGACCTCGGCCCTGACTTCGAGCGGCGCCTACCCGTAGTGCAACGGTCCGAAGACATGGTGATGGGCTTTGCGTTTCCAGAGGCGGACGAGCCGGTCGAGCGGACGGTCCAGGCGGCGCGAGAGCGGGGAGCGCTGACGTTCAGCCTGACAGGGGAGGCTGGGGAGTATTCTTTCGCACCGCCTGATGAGGACCCGTTTGTCGTCCAGGAGGTCTTCGAAGTTCTCTATCACGTGCTCTGGGAGACGGTCCACGTGTACTTCGAGCACCGCGAACAGGGCCACGACGTGGGCAATTCCTCGTTCCTGTACCCCTTCCTTGGCAAAGGACAGCAGCCGCTCGAAGAGGTCGTAAGCGAGGTACAGGGCTCGATGCTCCAGAAGATGCAGGAGGTGAACAGCCTGCGGTCCGCGGCGGCCGAATCGGAGGCCAAAGCCATCTCCCAGATAGCCGCGGCTATCGCCGAACGACTGGACCGTGGAGGCAAACTCATCACCTTCGGTAACGGCGGCTCGGCTACGGATGCGAACGACCTTGTCTCGGACTGCGTGGACCCGCCACCCGGCTGGGGTGCGGTTCCGGCGGTCTCCCTGTCCGCAGAGCCGGCCAACATCACGGCCTTAGCCAACGATATCGGCACAGAGGCGATCTTCGCCCGCCAGCTCATCGCCCACGCGAGCCCAGAGGACGTTGCGATCGGTATCTCCACCAGCGGGGGCTCCGCCAATATACTCGCCGCGCTCGCCGAAGCCCGAAAACGAGGACTACTGACGGTCGGCATCGTGGGCTATGACGGGGGCAGGATCGTTGGCGAGCGGCTCGCGGATCACGCGATCGTCGTCCGCTCGGACTACATACCGCGCATCCAGGAGGTCCAGGCTTCCATCTACCATGTACTTCGTGGACTCTTTGAACGGCGCAAGGCCTGAGGCCAGGATCTGGAATTGGAGGTATCGTATGAGCTACGTGCTGCTGATCGTGGGAGGGTTGGTGATCCTTATGGGCGGCGTCTGGTTGTTGCAGGGTCTCGGCATACTGCCAGGCAGCTTCATGACCGGACAGACGTTCTGGGCCGTAATGGGCGCGGTCTTTCTGGCCGTTGGAGGATTGCTCGTCCTCGCCGGGTTTCGCCTGAACAGGCGCCGCTGAGAGCGGGTGAGGACAGCACGCCGATTCCCGATGTGGGGTAAGCTCTGTCACGGCTGGTTCCGGTCCAGGGTAATAGACTTTGAACAGACGTAGCGAAGGGAGCTGGCGCGTTTGCAAGGTAGCGGAGAGAGCGTAGACGCCAGGACAATGCTCGCCATGGACCGTTCGGCGAGGATGATGGAGCGTGCCGCCGGGCTGATGCCCGGTGGCGTGAACAGCCCCGTGCGGGCATTCCGCCCGGTCGGTGGAGACCCTTTGTTTATGGAGCGCGGCGAGGGTTCGCACATCTTCGACGTGGACGGCAACTCGTATATCGACTACGTGATGAGCTACGGTCCCCTCGTCCTCGGGCATTCGTACCCCGAGGCCATCGAGGCCATCGAGACCGCGGCCAGGAAAGGTACGACCTTCGGCGCCCCTACGGAGCTCGAAGTCGAGCTCGCGGAGCTCGTGTGCGGTGCCGTTCCTTCCGTGGAGATGGTCAGGATGACCAACTCGGGGACGGAGGCGACGATGAGCGCCATCCGGCTCGCCCGTGGTTATACGGGACGAGAGAGGATTCTCAAGTTCGACGGCAACTACCATGGCCACGGCGACGCCCTCCTCGTCTCGGCCGGCTCTGGAGTTGCAACCCTCGGCCTCCCTGACAGCCCCGGCGTCACGAGGGGGGCCGCAAGGGACACCGCTGTCCTTCCTTACAACGACCTCGGGGCCGTGCGGGATCTCTTCGCGAGCAAGGGAGAGGAGTTCGCCGCAATTATCCTGGAGCCCGTCGCAGGGAACATGGGCTGTGTCCCGCCCAAAGAGGGTTATCTCGAAGGACTGCGCAAGATCACAGACGACTACGGCACGCTCCTCATCTTCGATGAGGTCATGAGTGGTTTCAGGCTCGCCCGTGGTGGGGCACAGGAACGTTTCCGCGTCACGCCCGACCTGACGTGCCTCGGTAAGATAATCGGCGGCGGACTCCCTGTCGGGGCGTACGGGGGGAAGCGCGAGATCATGGCCCAGATAGCACCCTCGGGCCCCGTCTACCAGGCAGGCACTCTGTCGGGCAACCCGCTCGCGATGGCCGCAGGACTCGCGACCCTGCGCGCCGCAGGGCAACCGGGCTTCTACGACCGACTCGAGGATCTCGGCGAGATCTGGCGCAGGGGCATGGGCGAAGCAGCCTCTGCTGGGAGCAGACCCTTCACCATAAACCAGGTCGGCTCGATGGTGAGCATCTTCTTCACCGGTGGTCCCGTAACGGACTTCGGCTCGGCAGCCGCCTCGGACACAGGGGCGTTCAAGGACTTCTTCTGGCACATGCTCTCCCGCGGGGTCTACCTGGCCCCCAGCCAGTACGAGGCCGGCTTTATCTCCACTGCCCACTCTGAGGTGGACCTTCAGAGGACCTTCGAGGCAGCACACGAGTGGTTCGAGGGGCGGAACTAGGTGGAGGAGCCGGCCAGCCGCACGCCTGATCTCTCACTCGAGGACACGTTTCTCAGGGCCGTCGCAGGCCTTCCCGAAGAGGACGTGCGCGCCGGGGTCGTGGCCGAGGCGCTCGGATATCTGCAGCAAGGCTTCGACGCCCACTACGCAGTAGGTAGGGCGACCGATGACGACGTCCTGGTCGGGGACAACGCGTACGCGCTGGCCGTCGATACGATAGCGCGTCTGGACGAGCCGCGGTTCGTCGCTGTGGCGAGCCGTATGATCCGCGACGGCGCAGGACGCATCGCCGCCGGCGGAGCCGTCTCTCTACAGACGTGGACTCCCCACCTCGCAGGCCTCCTCGACATCATCTCGGGGGAGGGAGAGGAGAGATCCGAGGCGAGGATCACGGAGGCCGCTGAGGAGCTGCGTGGGTAACCTCCTCGGCAAGGGAACCCGAAACAAGCTGCCCTCGGGTGAACAGCGGGCGTTGCTGGTGCGCGAGATGTTCGACCGGATCGCAGGCCGCTACGACCTCATGAACACCGTAATGACCGCAGGACTCAACCGCCTCTGGAACAGGAAGGTGGTCAGAGCAACGGGGCTGAGGACCGGCGACAGGGCGCTCGACCTCGCCTGCGGCACGGGGACCCTCACGCGCGACCTCGCGAAGAAGGTCGGGCCAGAGGGCTACGTGTTGGGCGTCGATTTCTCCAGGGAGATGCTGCGCGCCGCACAATCAACGCCCAACGTCGAGTACCGGCTCGGGGACGCGACCGACCTTCAGGGTGTGCCTTCAGGCGCCTTCCACGCGGCCACCATAGCTTACGGGGCGAGGAACATACCCGACCTCGACACGCTCTTCTCCGAGATGGCGCGTACGCTCAGGCCGGGCGGGGTCGCGGTGTGCCTGGAGATTGCGCGGCCAACGGGCAGGGTATCCTCCGCGTTCTACGGGGTGTGGTTCGATAAGATAGTTCCAATGCTCGGAGGTTTGATCTCCGGTGACCCATCAGCTTACGCCTATCTTCCCGAATCCGTGAAAGAGTTCGTAGCGCCCGGCGAATTAGCTGACATAATAGAGCGTAATGGATTACAAAACGTTACATGGGAGCGCGTCGCGGGCGGCATCATCACGCTCCATCGTGGGATCAGGCCAAACGACGCAGGCTAGCAGTCTCCATTCCACGCTGCCCGAGGGCGCCTTCGAGATCATCGACGAGGTCGAGGGCCAGCTCGTCGGGGCGGCAGGAAGTGCCCCTGCGGATCTGGTCGAGCCGGCGCTCGAGGCCCTTACGTCAGGGGGGAAACGTCTCAGGCCGCTGCTCCTGGTGTTGAGCGCGCGCATGGGGGAGCCCAGGCAGGAGGACCTGCTTGGGGCGGCGACCGCCATAGAGGTTCTCCACACGGCCACCCTGATCCACGACGACATCGTGGACCGGGCCGAGAGTAGGCGCGGCGTGCCTACGACCGCCGCCGGGTACGGGCGTGAGATCGCGGCTGCCACGGGAGACTATCTGTTCGCCGAGGCTTTCTCGGAGCTGGCAAGGATCGGGGACCCGAGGCTTGTGCGCGCCTTCGCCGAGGCCTCGGTGGGGCTCGCAGCAGGGGAGCTGGAGCAGTTCCGGGCGAACGGGGCTACCGTTGACGTCGAGGCGTACCTGGAGCACATAAGGAAGAAGACCGCAGGCCTCTTCCAGGCTGCGTGCGTGGCCGGAGGAACGCTTGGCGGGCTCTCACTCGTGCAGATAGACGCGCTCGCCAGTTACGGCCAGGCGCTTGGCATAGCCTTCCAGATGTCAGACGACATAATGGATCTCGTCGGCAAGCCGGGCCTTATGGGCAAGGGCATAGGCACGGACCTCATCGAGGGCACCGTGACGCTTCCGGTCATCTTCGCCCTTGGCGAAGGGGACACGGGTACGATTCGGCGTGTCCTCGCAGATTCCAGTCCAACTCCTGAGCTGCTCGAGGCAGGCATAGAAGCTGTGCTCACCACGGACGCCGTGGCCAGGACCGAGGAGTGGGCCAGGGGCGAGATCGACGCGGCCCTCGAAGACATCGGCCTCCTGCCTGACAGTCCGGAACGCGAATTCCTTCAATCCGTGGCCTCAGAGGTGGTCGGAAGAGATGCCTGAGAGCCATGCCGGACCTGTGATCTTCGCGGCCGGAACCCTGATGCCCATCTCGTCACCCCCTCTGCGGGATGGCGCTGTGCTTGTAAGGGGCGGGCGCATAGAAGCCGTAGGAGAACTAGCAGAGATCGCACGCGAGAACCCTGACGCCGAGGTAAGGTTCTTCCCCAATAACACGATCATCCCTGGCGCGGTCAACGCCCACGCCCACCTGGGCTTCAGGCGGAAGGATGCGCCGGAGGGCGCCACGTTCTCTGACTGGTTGGGCACCCTCATAGAGCGCCTCCCCGAGAAAGAGGCCTGGACGGCCGAAGCAGCCAGCGACTGTGCAAGGGAAGCCATAGAAGCAGGGACGACGTATATGGCCGAGTCATCCCCTTATGGAGAATGCCTGCCGCAGCTCGCCGAAAGCGGGATGGCGGGGACCGTCTACGCGGAGTTCTTCCCGCATGAGATCGGCACCCCTGATGAGGCCGTCGAGTTTATAGTCGCGAAGGTGCGCAAGCTTCGAGAAGGTCTGCCGGAGCGTGTGGACGCGCAGGTAAGCGTACATTCCCCTTACACGGTGGACCCCGAGTCCTCGCGTCTGGCTGCGCGCAGGACGCGGGAGATGGGGTGGAGGCTTGCGATCCACCTCTCCGAGAGCCCCGAGGAGGTCGAATTCCTAAAGCGTGGTACTGGCGGTCTCGCTGATATCTTCGGCGCCAACGAGTGGGGTGGGGTGGGCGTCTCGCCCGTCCGCTACGCGCAGAGCGTGGAGCTTCTCGCCCCAGAGACCATAGCCGCGCACCTGGTGACGGGAGTCTCCGGGGAGGACATAGAGGTTCTGACGCAGACCGGTGTTGCGGTGGCGCATTGCCCCCGTTCCAACGCCTATCTCAGATGCGGCGTTTCGCCCGTGCCTGCCATGATCGCCAGTGGCATCAGGGTCGGTATGGGAACAGACGGGCTCTGGAGCAGCCCAAGCATGAACCTCTTCGAGGAGACGCTGTTCGCGGTAGACTTGCACGGTATGAGCGGTGCGGCAGGCCTCGAGCTGGCGACGCTGGGAGGGGCGCGTGCGCTAGGTATCGACGCCGGGACGGGGACGCTCGAGGTGGGGAAATGGGCCGACCTCGCCGTGGTCGAGACCTCGCAGGAGGACGGAGATCAAGAACGGGGTCTTCTCGAAGCGGCCGCCGGCGGGGGAGTCGCGGCCACCGTCGTTGGGGGTAACATGATATACAATCGTCTCGGCACCTGAAGACTCCGGAGGATAGACAGCCATGATGATGAACCGCGACAGACTCGGCTTCTGGGTGAGGTTGGTGTCCATCGTGCTCGCGGCGTTCTTCCTCATCTCCTTTATCTTTCTCGGCCTCGGCACCAACATCAGCTACAACCTCTTCGAGGTGCTCGGCAACCAGGACCAACAGCAAAAGCAGGCGGACCAAGCCCCCGATCCGCAGGAGCAGATCGCGGAAGCCGAGAAGGCCCTCGAGAAAGACCCGAAGGATCCCGAGAACATAAAGGACCTCGCCGTTCTCTATTACACCGCAGGCCGCTATGACGATGCGATCCAGGTACTGCAGAGAGGACGCGAGGCCGCACCGAAGGACGAAGAGATACCAGCTCTCATCGGTCAAATCTACAGCCAGCAGGCGCAGGCCGAGAAGGGGGAGAAGCAGAAGGAGCTGCTGAAGAAGGCGGGGGATGCCTTCGCGGCCTCAGCAGAGGCGGAGCCGGACAACGCGGAGGCCTACCTTCTGGCCGGCCAGGCCTACGACCAGGCAGGCCAGCCAGCCGACGCCATAGAGTACTATAACGGCTACCTCGACCTGGAGCCGAAGGGCGAGAGCGCTAAGAAGGTGAAGGACAGGATCTCGGCCCTCCTCGAGGGTGGGGACAGTAGTGCAGAGCCCTGATCCACGCCAGGACGGAAAGCGTATAATGTTGCGTGAGATCCGGCAGATAGCCCGTTAGGAGGAAAGGTGTTTGGTTCGATCGGAATGCCAGAGTTGATCATAGGTCTTGTCGTTATACTCCTGCTCTTCGGGGCCAAGCGCGTTCCTGAGCTTGCCCGCGGTCTCGGCAGCGGCGTGCGCGAGTTCAAGAAGGGCACCCAGGAGGGTGAGGTCGAGGACAAAAAGAAAGAAGAAGAGAAGAAGGACGAAGAGCAGCTCGAAGCCAGCAAGAGCGAGCACGACGATGAGGCCCAACTGGAAGAGGATTCCTCCGTCGAGGCCGAGAAGGCCGAGCAGAAGCGTAACTAGACCCCTTACGGGTTCTTAAGTACTTATGGCAGGCCGCCTGAGACTCCCTTCGCGTCCGCGCGGACCGCGCGACGAGATGCGCATGACCCTCATCGAGCACCTCGACGAGCTACGGTCGAGGATCATCAAGATCGGCATAGCGTTCTTCGGCGTCGCCATCGTCGCCTGGTTTTTCCGGGAGCGTATCTTCGACTGGCTACTAGCCCCAGCGGGCGATGCCCTAGAAGGCAAGTTGAACGTTACCGGGGTTACGGAGCAGCTGTTCACCGACATGAAGCTGGCGCTCTACGTCGGGTTCCTGCTCACGATCCCGATACTCCTCTACCAGGTGTGGGCATTCGTGGCCCCCGCGGTCGGCGACATGGGCCGGGCCTTCACTTACACCATTATCAGCATGGCCTCCGCGCTGTTCATCGCCGGGGTGGCCTTCGGGTACTTCATCGTGCTGCCTATCGGCACCCAGTTCCTCCTCAACTGGGACACAGAGCGCTTCGATCCCATCATTACCACCCAGAGCTATCTGCCTTTCGTGACGAGGTTCCTCCTGGCCTTCGGGATCGTCTTCGAGTTACCTGCTGCCACGTACGTAGCCGCGAAGCTGGATCTCGTTGACGCTCCGCTCCTGAAGAGGTACAGAAAGCATGCCATCATCCTCAACACCGTCCTCGCCGCAGCCCTTACGCCGGGACAGGACCCCTACAGCATGGTCCTGATGGCCGTCCCGATGATAGTGATGTACGAGGTCTCCATACTTATCGCCCGCTACGTGAACCCTTCGACCGAGGTCACGGCCCACGAGCTTGCGAGGGA
>DATDKO010000361.1:0-5242 GCA_036519935.1 Rubrobacter sp.
AGGGTCTGTCTATGAACGACTGAAGGCGCCGTCTCAAAGGGACGACTTCCGAGCCTCCGTGCTGGGCGACGAGTACCCCGCTGTTCGAGATCTCGACGAACGCTCTCAGGCGAGGATGAGAACGATGAAGATGACGTAGACTATGATGTTCACTAGCCAGCTGTTCGCGTTCATCCAGTCACGCACCTTAGGCATGGCCCGCTTGGCGCGATGACGGAACAGCAGATAAGACAGCGCCGGAAGCGCCGCTATAAAGACGGTCGCGGCCATAAAAGGCACGGCTGCCAGAAGGGAGGCATCGTTCTGCGCGAGGTTCACCCCGACCGTCACCAGGATGACGAAGTCGGAAGGGAACACCGAGAGCAGCAGCAGCCCGGCCATGAACGCCGTCCTGGGCTTGGCGTTTTGTAGAGCGCCCAGCCACCTGGGCGGTTCGCTCGTCTCGCGGCCCACGTAGCTCTTGATGGACAGGAAGATGAGCAGCCCGACGAGCAGGTACTGGATGATGTTGCCGAGCGATCCGCTGTTCGAGGGGTCGCCAAGCGAGACGCTGTTGCCGAGCAGGTTGGCGAGAGTGTAAGTAACCGTGACGCCCACGGTGACGGCGATTACCACGCCCCCAGGAAGTAGGCCGAGAGCTTCAGCGGCTTGTTGGCGGTTACGAAGATGAGCGCCGACATGATCTGCGGTCCCGCGTTCATCGTGATGGCGAGGGGAATTACGGCCAGGCTCATGGTTTAGGCTCCTTTGGCTCTCGATTTCCTCCAGCGCTCGGGTGGGCATCTTCTGGCAAAGTCTGCACGCTCACCAACTTGAGCCCCAAACCGTTGATGCGGCTGAGTATGCCGTAGAGGTGCGGCTGGTCGATGACCTCCCCCGTGATGACCGTATCTCCGCTTTTCGTCTCCATCTCCATCCCCTCGAAGGCAACAGCATACCTGTCGCTCAGCTCGCTTTGCACCACTATCCGGTAGACCGTACCCTTGTGCATCATCTGCTTACCGCCGCTCTCCATAAAGTTCTCTGAGCGTAGTGCACAGCATAATGGTTTGTCTTCATCCACCAGCACATTTCCCCTAGGGGATTTGTGGGTTTGTGGGGAAGGCTAGATGAGCCCCCTGACGTGAGCCTCCTCCACGGCTTCCTTGCGAGAGGAGACCCCGAGCTTGCGGTAGACGGATTTGACCTGGGTTCTTACGGTACTCGGGGCGACGTAGAGACTCTGCGCTATCTGCCGAACAGATGATTCGCCGCCGAGCAGGCGAAGCACATCGAGCTCACGCTCCGTGAGTTCCACGTCGAGCTGCCCGTCCCGCCGCTTGCGCGCCCGAAGCTTCCTTTCCTGGCGCTCGAGAAGCTCCGGGAAGATGCCGGCGTCGGGATACCTCTCCAGAATGGTCCGCGCCTCGGCGAGCACCATCCTAGCGCCGGCTCGATCGCTACGCACAGCGTGTATCGGGGCGAGCGCCAGCAATCCGATGAGGGTGGGCCAGGGGCTCAAGCCGGGCAACCTTCGTCGCTCGGAGAGACCGCTCTCCAACTCTTTCTGGGCTTGCTCAAGTCTCCCGCGTTCTGCGAGAGCACGTCCGAGTGCGATGGGCGCCAAACTAGTTTGGGGAATCCCATACGGGCGTAAACCCTCCACCAGTACTCGCGCCGCACGGGCACGTGACTCGGCTTCCTCCAGGCGCCGTTTGTCGGTAGCAACGAACGACAAGAAGGATAAAGCGACCACCCGAACCAAGCGCTGGTCGTCCTCTGCCAGGGCAAGTGCTTCCTCGAGCGGCTTTCGAGCCCGCGCCGGGTCCCCAGAAAGGTATAGGCCGGATCCCAGCGCAAAGCGCACCAACGCAGCCCGTGGCGAGGTTGGCCCGGGCTCCAGCTCTGCGGCGCGCCGGGCCGCCTCAACAGTGGTCCTGATGCCATCGTAGCCGAAGCTGGCCCGGAGGATAGCCGCGCCTGCTTCGACAGATGCGGTTCCGTCGGGAAGCGAGCCTTCGTAAGGGATGCTCTCGGCGAGCGTCAGGAATCTCGCGCTCTCTTCGCGCTGGCCACCGAGGGCACAGATCCACGCCTTCACCAAGGCGAGTGCCGCATCATGGGTGATCATCTCTTCGGGCAGCGACGCGAGCCATCGTTGTACCGTCCCCGCCTGCCCGGCTGACACGTATCCGTACCAATAGCGCGCGATCAGCAGTCCGACACGCTCATAGTCCGTGGCCAGGATGGCCAGTCGGATCGCCCCCTCGAAGAAGCCAGCACCTTCCAACCACACGCTCGCCCGTTTGCGCAGGGTAGGCACTAGATCGGGCCGGCTGCTATTGAGCTCGTAGAGAAGCAACTCGGAGAAGAGATGGTGGTAACGGTACCACTCTCCCTGCTCATCAAGAGAAACCACGAACAGGTTGGAGCGAGCGAGCTCGCGCAGGAGGATAGCAGAATCCTCCCTACCCGTCACCGCGTCGCAAAGAGGACCCGTCATCGTCCTCAGGACCGAGGTCCTGAGTAGAAACTGCCTCACTTCCTCGGTGAGGCCCGCCAGAACCTCCTCTCCCAAGAGACCGACGATATAGCGGTTGGAGCCCCTGAACGACTCGATAAAGGCGTGCTTGTCCTCCTTGTTCTGCAAGGAGAGGGAAGCGAGGTAGATCCCCGCAGGCCACCCTTCGGTACGCTCTAGCAATACGGAGAGCTCATCAGGGCCGATGTCCAACCCCATCCTCTCGTTCAACATGCAGTCGGCTTCCTCCTCGGAGAAACCGAGTTGCTCAGTGCGGATCTCGTTCATCTCTCCCCTGGCCCGCAAGCGCCCCAGTGGCAGCTGCGGGTCGGTCCGGCTCGATATGACGAGGTGAACGTTCTCGGGGAGGTGCTCCACGAAGAAGGCCACCGTTTCATAAGAGTCCTCCTCGGTTACGAACTGGTAGTCGTCGAGCACCAGTACGACCTGATAGTGCAACTCAGCGAGCTCGTTTATGAGCGTGGGAAGCGTGATTCCGACGAACTTCTGCCCCACGGCGCTCAGTCCAACAAGAATGTCGGCTCCGAAGTCCTCTTCTTCTGGCACGACCCGACGCAACGCCTCTAGTATGTGTCTCCAAAGCCGGATCGGATCGTTGTCCTGCTCGTCGAGGGAGACCCAGGCGAAGGGCACATTGGCTTCTTCTACTTGACGCCAGTGAGCCAGGAGCGTCGTCTTCCCGTAGCCGGTCGGGGCGCTCATGATAGTCACCTTGCAGTCCAGGGCGTTCCGGAGGAGGTCGAGCAACCTGCGACGCACCAGCTGCTCGGGGCGCGGCAATGGCGCCCGCAACTTGGGCTTGAGGACGATCCTAGGTGAATCACCGCTTGGATCGCTCGAGGTGTGAATGAACGTCTCCTCTGTCCAACGCCGCCACCTGGGGCTGCGCACCCCACCGCACGGTCGATAGGCACCATTACAGTGTCGCTGCGCCGTTGGGACAAGGACCTCTACGCGTCCGACCCGACCACACGTGACGGCTTCGACTGGTCAGATGCTCATCTCTTGATTTTGCCAATTCTCAGCCGGAACCCGATGGGTTTCGACGACTGTCAATTGTCGCACGAACGGCAGTAAAGGTGAATACCTGAAGATGCAAGCTACGTCAGAAAGCCGAAGCCCAAGTTTCATTGGCAAGGAGTGTTGTCATTCCAACAAGGAATTCATCTCGCGCAACATGATTGCTCGAGACCTGCACGAACAGAGCACCACAAGTGTTTGCGGTCGGCGCGAGGGGCGGCAAGTGTGTTACGTGTTTGGCTCAGAGAGAAATCCCCTAGGGGAAACACTCCACTGGGTGATGAGAGTCCTCCTGCAATGAGAGTAGATTCCCGTATATGAGAAATGTGTCGTGCACAGAAGCAAAGGAGAAAATGCGGTGAGTGACAACCCGATGTTCCTGTACGTAGGCGACTACGAGAGTGTCGACGATGCGAAGGCTGACCTTGAAGAACTCAAGCAATTGCACCGCGAGCATGTCGTGGGAACCTATGACGCTGCGGTCCTCACCAAGGACGAAGAAGGCAAGGTCAAGATCGTAGACAAGACTGAGAAGCCGACCCAGCACGGTGGCTGGGCTGGGTTGGCGGTCGGCGCGGCGGTCGGCCTGATCTTTCCTCCTTCGATCTTGGTCGGTGGGCTGGTAGGAGCAGGGGCCGGCGCCCTCATCGGCCACCTGCACGGGGGCATGTCGCGCTCGGACCTCAAGGAGATCGGCGAGATGCTCGACGAGAGTGACGCGGCGCTGATAGTAGTTGGCGAGGCGACGATAGAGCGGGCTGTCGAAGAGGCGACCAGGCGTGCGAAGAAGGAAATGAAGAAGGAGGTTAGAGCAGACGCGAAGGAAATGGAAAGGGCGATAGACAAAGCGTAGCTCACAAGAGGCTAAAGACAGAAAGGAGAGAGAATGGCGCAGCACGGCGAACCGGTCCCAGGAGGACTGGGCAGCCCTATGGACAGTCAGGCCGGCGCAAGGGTGATGGTCCGGTATGCTCACCTTCGCCACCGTCGTGATTTTCATGGTCGCGGGCTTCGAGGCGTTGAGCGCGCTCCTGGCCTTCGCTGGCACCGGATGGTGGGTGACTGATGCGGGCAACCTGGTGTACACGAACTTCGTCCTCTGGGGCATCGTCGACTCGATCATCGCGCTAATCGCGCTGTATGCGGGCATAGACCTTTTGAGGGGAGGAGGCTTCGGCCACCTGATGGCCTACGTCTTCGCCGTCGTAGGCGCCATCAGGTGGCTATTTGTCATCCCGGCTGCACCGGTGCTGGCGGTAGTAGTCATCGCGCTTTGCGTGATGGTTATCTACGCGCTTGCCAAGCACTCCGACGAATCACTGAGCGCCTGATCACGGGGAAGGTCTCCTCCTCGACCACCTGTCGAAGTGCAGCGCGTTCGTGTACCCAGACAGAGAGGAGAGATGCGAATGGCAACGCTATCGGTACTGAAGTTCAACGACCCTTACGGGGCTGAGAGGGTCATGATCGCCCTGCAGGGCATGCAGGAGCGGGAGCTGATTACCCTTGAGGACGCCGCAGTAGTCAGCTGGCCGCAGGGCAACAGGAAGCCTACTACCCACCAGCTACATAGCACAGCTGGTGCGGGCGCAGGCTGGGGCGCATTCTGGGGTTTCCTGTTCGGGCTGATCTTCGTCGTGCCCTTCCTTGGCGCGGCGATCGGCGCTGGCATGGGCGGCCTTTCGGGTTCGTTGGCAGACG
>DATDKO010000362.1:0-3796 GCA_036519935.1 Rubrobacter sp.
AGTAAGCGGCTCCCAGTTGCCCGAGCAAAGGGACTGCGGCGAAGGGCAGGTAGAAACCGAGCGGGTAAGCGAGGACCCTCCAGGTCACCACGTACCCGTGCCGGCCGCCGAGAGCGCCCAGATGGTAGAGGCCGGCGAGGAGGAAGGATAGCGGCAGTGGCAGTACGAGCGCTACCAGCGCAGGATAGAGCCCCCAGAAGAGCAGCCACAAGATCGCGGCGGGCAGGCCGGAGAAGAGGAGAAAGAGGGCAGGCGCCCTCATGTCCGGAATCCTTGGCAAGAGCTCGAAGAACCTGACCGGGTGCACGAGTAGCATCGCCAACGTTCGCGCGTAGCTCGAAAGAGGCCGCGAGACATCCCACTCGCTGGCGCCGCCTCGGATCGTGTCCCGCGTGTAGCCACGCTTTGCCACGGGCTGAGTATACAGAGGACCATCGGGTAGGGCGGTGTACGTAGTATTCTGCCCTACCATGAATCCCTCCTCCAGCGGCAGGATCAGATATCTCGAGCAGAGGGGCGCAGCTTTGCTCGGGGGGGCCATCGCCATCTTCGTCGGTATCCTCTACATCGGGACCCTGGCGCCCACTGTTCTGCCTTACGGTGTTCCTGACACGCTCGACTCCCCGATGCTCCAGACCGAGGTCTCTGTGCTCGGTGTCGGCCATCCGACCGGCTACCCAACCTACATGATGCTGACACACCTCTTTACTTACCTGCCGATAGGCGACCCCGCCTATAGGGTGAACCTCGCCTCCGCCGTCTACGGCGCCGCGGCGGTGTTCGCAGTGTACCTCGCGGGACTGCGTCTTGGCGGGAGACCCGTCGCAGCGGCGGCCGGGGCACTGGCTTTCGGGCTCTCCTGGACCTTCTGGAGCCAGGCTGTGATCGCCGAGGTCTACACCTTCGAGGCACTCCTCGTCGCGCTAGTCATCCTCTTCTTGTTCCTCTGGAGAGACCGCCGCGACAGCCGATACCTGCTGCTCTCGGCCTTTCTGGTCGGTCTCTCCCTCACCCACCACCTGACGAGCGTTCTGCTGGTTCCCGCCACTCTGGCCTTCGTTTTCCTCACCGACAGGCGCGTGTTTTCGAGGACGGGGCTGATGTTGAAGGGCGTCGGGATCTTCCTGCTCGGCCTCCTTCCGCTTCTTTACCTCCCCATACGGGCCCTGATGCATGCGCCTCTGAACGAGGCTGACCCTTCGACCCCGTGGCGCTTCCTGCTACTCGTCACGGGCGGCAGCTTTCTGGCCGAATCTTCAGAGAAGGGGAGGCACTGCAGCCCTTCCAGCCTCACGCTTGCGGACACCTCGACCAAGCTGGGGCTATTCGGAGAGCATCTCCTTGAACAGTTCCCTCTTATCCTGATAGTGGTTGGAGTACTGGCTGCCTTCTACCTGCTCTTTACGGATGGCCCAACGGCCGTTCTTCTCGGCGCGCTCTTGTTCGGATGTTTCGTCCAGGCTGCCGTTTACCTCCAGCTGGGGATCGAGGACTTCTACGTGTTCCTCATCCCCGCCTTTCTGACTTTCGGACTGTGTATCTCGGCGGGCCTTGGAGCCCTGCTGCGATCGGTGGAGAGCCTGGCCATCAGCTCTACCGCGAGCGGTGTCCTTCTCGTTATCCTCTCGGCCCTGATACTAGCCGTACCGTTCTCGGGCGTGCGCGACTCCTACGTGGCGCACGACCGTAGTGGGGATTTTGGAGGACGCAGGGCGATAGAAGCCGTGGCCGGCAACGTAGAGAAGGGCGCGACGGTCCTGCACCATAGGAGCCCGCTATGGTACATGGTGCTTATCGAGGGGAGAAGGCGGGATCTCACCCTGGTGGACCCTTTCTGTACATCCTGGGACCGCCAAACGGATGTCGTCTGGCCTGACCAGATCAGCGAGGCCGAGGCCGCGAGGCGCTACGGTACAGACGACACCACCGGTGTGGAGGTCGCGCGCAGGGCCGCAAGGTCAGGACCCGTCTACCTCCTGGCTAACGGCCGTGCCCGATTGGGCTCCTTCCGCGAGGCGGGCTTCGACACGGTACCGGTCGAAAAGGACGGTTTCCTCTACGAACTCGTGCCCCGGCGCCGGTAGAGCGTGCGGCTTGCGGAGCGGTTCTCCGACCTGTGTTTCCTGGCCTTCGATGACCGGCTTGTCGAGGCGGCTCGTGGGGCTTCGGTGCGGGTGTACGAGGGAGGGTAACGCCCCGGAGCCCGGGTGTCCTTCCGGTGAAGCGTCCCGGATCATCTATAATCGGATCAGGCCACGCATACGAGTGTCAGAGAAGAGGTTGCAGACATGGCGAACGATCCTTTCGGTGCGCGCACGACGCTAAACACCGGCTCTGAACAAGTAGAGATCTTCAGCCTGAAGACGCTGGACGAGAGGACGGACGGGGACGTGTTCTCGCTGCCGTTCTCCATCCGGGTGGTGCTCGAGTCTCTCTTGCGCAACGCTGGTGGAATATTCGTCTCGAAAGAGGACGTCGAGGCGCTGGCCGACTGGCCCGAGTCGGTCGGCGGAGAGCTTGCGTACCTGCCGGCCAGGGTTGTCATGCAGGACTTCACTGGTGTGCCAGCGGTCGTCGACCTCGCGGCGCTGCGTAGCGCGATGGAGAATGTGGGCGGAGATCCAGGGAAGATCAACCCGCTCGTTCCTACCGACCTCGTCATAGACCATTCTGTCCAGGTCGACGCTTTCGGATCTCCCGCTGCCCTCCAGTTCAACGCCCAGCGGGAGTTCGAGCGCAATCGCGAGCGCTACGAGTTCCTGAAATGGGGACAGCAGGCCTTCGACAACTTCTCGGTTGTGCCTCCTGCTACAGGGATCATCCACCAGGTCAACCTGGAGTACCTGGCGAAGGGTGTGATCGTAAAGGATGGAGTAGCGAGGCCGGACACACTAGTCGGCACCGACAGCCACACCACTATGATCAACGGCCTCGGCGTGCTCGGCTGGGGCGTCGGAGGTATCGAGGCCGAGGCCGTCACCCTGAGCCAGCCCTACTACATGCTCGTCCCCGAGGTGATCGGCTTCAAGCTTACGGGCGCTCTGCAAGAGGGCGTTACGGCCACCGACCTTGTTCTCACAGTTACCCAGATGCTGCGGTCCCACGGCGTCGTGGGCAAGTTCGTGGAGTTCTACGGCGACGGGCTCAGCAAGCTCTCGCTCCCTGACCGGGCCACCATCGCGAATATGTCCCCCGAGTTCGGGGCGACGTGCACGTTCTTCCCCGTAGACATGGAGGCGCTCCGCTACCTCAGGGGCACGGGCCGCGACGAGGAGCTCGTCGAACTGATCGAGGCTTACAGCAAGGAGCAGGGGCTCTGGCGCACGGATGAGACGCCCGAGCCGCGTTTCTCGGAGACCCTGGATCTGGACCTGGAGTCTGTCGAGGCGAGCCTGGCCGGGCCGCGCCGTCCGCAGGACAGGGTCGCCCTCGCCGACATGCAGCCCTCCTTCAGGCAAGCGCTGGCCGAGATGGTTGACCCCGGCCATCCGCTCCTGGGGAACGGTTACGAGGATGCCTACAACCACGCCGACGAAGAATCCTTCCCCGCGAGCGACACCCCTAACCCTGACATACCAGTGGCCCGCGGTGGGGCCAACGAGGCAGAGGGCAAGGAGGGCGGCGCCGTCTCCACGGGTGAGAGCCACACCGCAGACGACACCGAGTCCGTCCCGGCGAGCGACACCCCCGCGGGCGCCTCTGGCGTAACCGGCGAGGGTGAGGCTGACCCGACCTCCGGCGGCGAGCCCGAGAACGGCAAGCCTGAGGCCGAACCTACGGGCGCCATCACCGTCAC
>DATDKO010000363.1:0-11072 GCA_036519935.1 Rubrobacter sp.
TCATCCCTCTGCGTTGTTATGTCCTTCGATGCATCGTGCGACGATGCACTTCCCCGGCATAGTACGCCGCTTCGGGACGCTTGTCAAGAGGAGTTGAGCGCCGACTCTGGCAGCGGTTGTCCCGTCGTCTCGAGTGCACGAAGGAGTGGCACACTTCATGAGATGGGATGAGCCCTACACGCGAAGTAGTTCGCCCGGCCCCGGTCCGCTATCTTGGGGGCCCGTCGGGTAATACTTTCGTTGGGTATCATTGCCCCCGCAAGCCAAGCCCGTGGGACCGAGGATGTGCAAACTTCCGAGAACTCCGTAAAGCGGAAGTCCAACTTCGGAGAAGGCCGACTAGCCGAAGTTCAGCTACCGAAGGCCCTCCGCCGCCACGACCTCCGTACGCCCTCCCGACCCTCTCTCATAGGGGATCGGGGCGACCGGGTCCGCACCGCATCTTCTTCACTAGGACCCAGCCAGTTCTACTCGCCGGGTACCGTTTTCCGCGACGAAGATCTTGAAGCTCACAGGTGGATGTTTTGTACTCTGGAAAGATGACGAAGAAGAACCCTACCCCGAAACGGGTGGGCAGCCTCGCGACTTTTCATCCCTCGCTCTACGGCTTCGACTACCTTTTGTGCAGGTCCTCCATAAATACGCTTGCATGCAGTTAAAGGGCCCTATGGTTCAATGCTGCTGCAATACGCTGTAGAGCGCCGACGAGCCACCCGGCGCGGTGCTGCCGTCACGCTTATCCAAGTGTTGGCACGTTGACGTCGCAAAGATGCCAACAGAGACAGGGCGCTGAAAGGAGCGTTTCTCAAGGATGCAGCTTCGCTTAGGTAAAATTACCAAACAAAGCCAAACTACAGTCTGTTCCCTCGATACTATATAGCTGGCTGTAGCGATTGGCTGTAGCGATGGAACCGGCGGGCAGCACACCTGGTGCCAGCACTCTATCGCCTACGAAAGCCGACGCTCAGGTCCTTCGACAGGTTTGAGCAATATGCGGTGGGGTTAAAACCTCCTTCAAGTGGTGTCGTGTTGCTCCATATGTGTGCTTGTAAGCCTTGGTATCGTGGCTGGCGGCTATCAGGCCGATTGCTACAAGCTCCATCTCTCTTGTATACTTGCGAGCATCCCGGAAAGGGTATATTCACCGCGACTCAGGGAGGTAAGGTCGAAAGTCTTTCTCAAGAGGAGTCGTCCAGGAGGCTGAAGAGCTATCTTTGTAGAAGTCAACAGGTTTTCTATCAGGTCTAGCCGCTTGAAAGATAGAGAGGGGGCATGGTGCGTTTTGAGGAGAGAGGAGGAGCGGGGGAGGCTTCCACGGAAACGACGCCTTCACAGGTGGCACGCCTTCTAATAGCGGACGATCACGCCCTGGTCAGAGAAGGCCTCAGAACCATGTTCTCAGGCGAAGACGGTATCGAGGTCATCGCTGAAGCCAACGACGGCCAACAAGCCCTCACCCTCTGCAGAGAACTCGAACCCGACCTAGTCCTCATGGACGTGAGGATGCCCGTCATGGATGGCCTCCAAGCCACAAAGAGGATCAAGCAAGAGATGCCAAAGACCAGCGTGATGATGGTGACCATGCACGAGAACCCCGACTACCTCTTCGAGGCGGTGAAGGCAGGAGCTGCAGGCTACGTGCTGAAGGACGCGAGCGGTGAGAGGCTCTTGAGTGCGGTGAGGAGAACTCTGGAAGGAGAGTCGCCGCTGAACCAGGAGCTTGCGATGCAACTTCTGGTAAGGCTGTCCAAGGAGCGTGGTGGCAGTAGTGAGGAGGGGACAGGGGGAGGATCAGGAGAGAGATCTGGAAGGGCATCCCCCGGAGCCAGCAAGACGACACCTGAGGAAGGGATCAGGGAAGAGGGCGGACCTTTAGCATCGCGTCCTGTAGCAACCAGGCCCGAGACCTCCCAACCCGAGGCGACCCATTCTAGGTCGAGCAGATCTAGGCAGTCGGAGGGAGCGGAGCAGATGGAGAGTCTGACGCCGAGGGAGGTCGAGGTGTTGAGGTTACTGAGCCAGGGGCAGACCAACCCCCAGATCGCCCAGAACCTGCTGGTCAGTCGCGGGACCGTCAAGATCCACGTGCAGCACATAATCTCCAAGCTTGGAGTGTCGGACCGTACCCAGGCCGCCGTCCGCGCCATCGAGGCCGGGCTTCTATAGCGGGTTGTAGGGAAGGACCTACCCTTCCCCAATCCGCGCATGTCAGCTAGTCAGCACGCTACGCCCTTCGGGCTTCGCTTGTCAGCACGCCGCCAGGCTTCGCCAGGCGGCTTGTCGGCACTCACCACTGATCAGGGTGATGCCTGGAGCGGGTGACGCGCGAAGAAGGCGGCTAGAGCTTCTGCCATGCCGCGGGGATTCTCCACGTACAGGAGGTGCGTCGCCCCAGGTAGGTCGAACGGCTCGGCGTTTGGCAGCCAGGCGAGCAGCAGCTCCCGTCGCTCGCGGAAAATCAGATCGGTTCTGTCCCCGAGGACGAGGAGGGCGGGCTGGGTGACGCGGCCCGCATCCTCCTGCGTGAATGCCCACTGTTGCACCGCGGGCAGCTCGTGGCCGAAGAACGTATCCGCGCTGGCTACGGCCTGGTCGAAGGCTTGCGGCAGAGCGCGGTCCAGCGCGGCCCGGTAGTCCGACCCGCCGACTCCCCGCAGCCAGGTATCTACGGCCCCGGCCTTGTCGCCCGCGCCGTAGCGCTCGAGAGCGGGCCTGACGGCGCTGCTGAGGAATTCAGCCTGCCGCTCATTCTGCAGCGCCGGCCGCGCCGACTCCAGAAGCGCGAGGGTGTGCACCGCCTCCGGGGCGTCCAGGGCTAGCTGGAGGGCGATCATTGCACTTGCGGAGTGGCCGACGACATGCGCACGCTCGATCTGGAGATGACGCATCAGCGAGCGACAATGCACAGCCTCCTGCTCGAAATCGAGCGGATCCGTCGCGCGGCTGCTGCCCCCGTAGCCGACGCGGTGGTAGCTGAGCACACGGAAATTGTCGGTGAGGGCTGGTTCTTCCAAGAGCGGTCTGAACCAGTCGACGCCCACGCCGTGATGCACGAGCACGACGGGTTCTTCTCCGGTACCCCATAGCTCGTACTCCAGTTCAATGCCCTGGAGGGTTGCTCGATCCAAGCGCGCCTGTTTCATGATGTGGCTCCTTTCGGATCAGGCGTATGGGCTCTGCCGTTTCTGGGCTTACATAGGGAGAAGCGCGTGAACGCAAGCTCTCTTTCTCCTTGCCTATCACTATCGCTGCTTGCGTTTCATAAGTCCAATACCAGTTTGTTGACCGACCTATAAGTCTTTTGTATGGTTTCTCTATGGAGCTTCGACATCTGCGGTATTTCGTAGTCGCGGCGCAGGAGGTCAACTTTACCCGCGCGGCACAGCGGCTGCACATAGCACAACCGGCGCTTAGTAGCCAGATCAAGAAGCTAGAGCAAGAACTCGGGGTTCGACTCTTCGAGAGGGTGGGACGTGGCGTGCGGCTGACCGAAGCCGGGCAGCTGCTGTTGGAAGAAGCACGGCACCATTTCGTTCAGATCGAGCAAACGGTTCGTGTGGTTCAGGAGACAGGCCACGGTGAGGTTGGGCGTCTGAGCCTGGGGTTCATACCTGCGGCTTCCAACA
The DNA here is from genome assembly GCA_036519935.1 of Rubrobacter sp. Lineage (GTDB taxonomy): Bacteria > Actinomycetota > Rubrobacteria > Rubrobacterales > Rubrobacteraceae > Rubrobacter_D. The sequence continues at coordinate 3,627 of DATDKO010000363.1, forward strand.
ACATACTTCCGCCGATCTTGCGCGAGTTTGGGAACCGCTTCCCCAAGGTGGAACTCTTTTTGCACGAGCTGATGCCGGACAAAGCGGTGCAAAGGGTGCACGACAGGCGAGTTGACGTCAGCTTCTTGTTTTTCCCGTTTGATGATGAAACCGTTCGCTCTAAAGTCATTTTCCGGGAACCCCTCGTCGTGGCTCTGCCGGAAGCACACCGGCTGGCATCCGAATCAAAGGTGGAGATGAGGGCGCTTGCCGATGAGCCATTCATCTTGCCCGCCCAGTACTCGACGCCCAGTCTGTACGGGAAAGTTATGGACATATGCCGCCAATCCGGCTTTGCTCCGAGGGCGGTGCAAAAGGACGTCGGGCTCATGCAAACCATAGTTGGCTTGGTTGCGGGTGAGATCGGTGTTGCTCTGGTTCCCGCTTCCCTCCGAAATCTGAACAGGAAGGGCGTGGTCTACAGAGAGGTGCAAGACTTCACGCCCACCGTGGAAATGGGTGTCATGTGGCGCCGAGACAATACCAGGCCGGTTCTCACCTCATTTCTTCAGGTCGTAGACGATGCAACCAAGAACGCCCAGGAAGAAGCGCTAGCAGCTAGCGCATGACAGGCAGCGTGGTAACTCAGCACGCCGCCTTGCAGGCGGCTTGTCAGCCAGGACTTGCTCGCGTTATCCCACCGCGATACCTCTTTGCCGACTCGGTGAGAACCTCTCGGGACGTGCCCGAGGAGAGGGCGGAGGAATACCTCTCCGAGAAGAGCGTCTACTTCCGGGGGATGCTGGTCTGGATCACCTTCCCTCCGATGCTCCTGCTCTTCTTCCAGCAGCCGGTGCTTCTGATCATCGTCTATGCGGCTCTTGGCGCCCTGTTCCTGCCCTTCCTGGCGATAACGCTCCTCTGGCTCCTCAACTCCCGGCGCGTGGCCCCCGAGCATCGCAACGGCATGGTCTCGAACATAATCCTGGTAGCCTCGGTGTTGCTCTTCGTTTTTCTCGGGATACAAGAGGTTCTCGGCGCTGCCTAAATCGCCCTTTGCCTTTTCGTAGACCTCTTCGGTGCTAGAGCGCTACGCCGAGATCTACTTCGCCATCCGCCCCGATCGCTGCGCGGAAGATCAGCTCCTGCGTTGTCCCAGTTTGCGTGGGCCCACCTGAAGGCGGTAGAAGCGATACCCCCCGCCGGCGCCTCTGCGTACGTAGCCGAGTACGTAGCCGAAGATATCTGTCGAACCTCCCATGCTCTGGATGCGGTGGCCGAGCGCGAGTTGGACATCACGTTAGATAAGGCTCGGCAGAGTGCGACCTGTCGGGCGAGCTCCTCGAGTCTCTCCTCCCAACTCTCGCCGCCTTCCGCGGCTTTGAAAAGACTACCCACAGCGCTCCTTTGCAGTTCTCGTAGCCTTGTTGCGTTGTGCTATTCTACTCCCGTCTGCCGGCTCCCGGGCACCGCGCGAAAAAGGGAGAACGTACACAGAGTGAGCCTCATAGAGTTTCGCGAGGTCAACAAGTTCTTCGGAGACTTCCAGGTCCTCAAGGACATAGATTTCACCGTTGACGAGGGCGAGGTCGTGGTCGTCATCGGGCCTTCTGGGTCGGGGAAGAGCACGCTGCTCAGGTGTATCAACGGCCTCGAGGAGATCACCTCCGGCGAGCTGGTTGTGGACGGCATGCAACTCCCCAAGCGAACTAGGAGCCTCAACGAGCTGCGCAGCGAGATCGGCATGGTCTTCCAGCAGTTCAACTTGTATCCGCACATGACGGTCGCCGAAAACATCAAGCTCGCCCCCATGAAGGTCAAGGACGTCTCGGCGAAGGAGGCCGAGGAGCGCTGCGCGCGGCTCCTCGAGCGGGTCGGCATCCCCGAGCAGGCCAACAAATACCCAGAGAACCTTTCAGGGGGTCAGCAGCAGCGGGTCGCCATAGCCCGTGGGCTGGCGATGGAGCCCAAGGTCATGCTTTTTGATGAGGTGACCTCAGCCCTGGACCCGGAGATGATAAACGAGGTCCTTGAAACGATGGCCGACCTCGCTCGCGGCGGCATGACGATGGTTGTCGTGACCCACGAGATGGGCTTCGCGAGGCGCGTCGCCGACCGGGTCTTCTTCATGGACGAGGGGCGCATCGTGGAGGTCGGTACCCCCGAGCACTTCTTTAAGGATCCCCAGAACGAGCGCACCAAGCGCTTCCTGAATCAGATCCTGCATATGTAAGCTTTTTGGGTTCCTCGGCGTTGAGTCTGCTCACGGCTACACCTCCCATGTAGCGTGTATACGTCGGTAAGGCGGGACCGTACCAGGGTCCCAGGCGCGCGGCAAGGCGCTGCCGCTTGATCACATAACGGCGGATAACTAGTACTGGCGGGCTAAAGGGCGGTCCACGACCCCGCTCCTTGCTACACTTAGAGGATCCGCTGGGCTCGGCCAGGGCTCGGCCACTTAATGGATAATTCGGGAGAGGAAGGCTCATGAGAATCAGATGGTTCGGGAGCATCTCGGTAGCGCTCGTCCTCGCGATCGCACTCGTCCTGACAGGCTGCGGCGGTGGAGGAGGTGGCCAGGGCGGCGGGGGTGGTGGCGGAGGCCAGCAGATCACGGTCGCCTCGGACATCGCATACCCGCCCTTCGAGTTCGAGAAGAAGGGAAATCCGGTGGGCTTCGACATAGACCTGATGCGCGAGATCGGCAAGCGGGCAGGGTTTAAGCCCGAGTTCCAGAACGTCACCTTCGACGGGATCATCCCCGGCCTTGGCAACAACCTCTACGACGCGGGCGCCTCGGCGTTCACCATAACCGAGGCACGCGAGAAGAAGGTCGACTTCTCCGACCCTTACTTCAACGCCGACCAGTCGCTCATGGTCCAGAGCGGCTCCCCCATCAAGTCGGTAGACGACATCGGCGACGGTATCGTCGGGGTGCAACTCGGCACCACCGGGGAACTGAAGGCGAAAGAGCTCAAGCAGCAGGGGAAGATAACCGGCGAAGTCAGGACCTTCGACACCATCACGGAGGCCTTCTCGGCGCTGGAGAACGGCCAGATAGACGCCGTCATAAACGACTTCCCGGTCTCCGCCTACTGGGCCGAGACCGGTGGCGGATCGCTCGAAGTCGTGCGGACCATCCCGACCGGCGAGCAGTACGGCATAGCCTTCCCCCAGGACAGCGATCTCCTCGAGCCTACCAACAAGGCGCTCGAGGAGATAAAGAAGGACGGCACCTACGCCGAGATATACGAGGAGTGGCTCGGCCAGAAACCCAAGGAGATACCGTAGGCTAGAGGAGACTCACTGATGCCGGTCGAGTTCGACCCGAGCAGCTTCAACCTCGAGAGGCTCAAGACGAACTACCTAGACTTCGAGGTAGTCTTCAACAACCTCGACGCTATATTGCAAGGAGTGCTCATAACGATCGCGCTCGCCCTCCTAGCGGAGGTTCTCGGGATAGTCCTAGGCCTCGTGCTCGCCCTGCTCAAGATCAGCCGCTCGCGGATACTGAGCTGGCCCGCCCAGGCCTACATAGACGTGTTCCGGGGGACGCCGCTTCTGGTGCAGATAACCATCATCTACTTCACGACCGCCTCGGTCGGCATCCGGTTCGAGAGCCTGTTCTTCGCCGGGCTGGTGGCGCTCAGCCTGAACAGCGCGGCCTACGTCGCAGAGATCTTCCGCGCCGGCATCCAGAGCATCGACAAGGGGCAGATGGAGGCCGGACGCGCCTCCGGCCTCTCCCACGTCCAGACAATGCGCTACATTATCGTGCCCCAGGCCTTCCGGCGGACGATACCGCCCCTGACCAACGAGTTCGTAACACTGGTGAAGGACACCTCCCTCGTCTCGGTAATAGGGCTCGCCGAGCTCCTGCGGGCGGCGCGGGTCCTGCAATCCGAGACCTTCAACGGGACGCCCTTGATCGCGGCGGCGCTCATCTACCTCGCGATCTGCCTGCCCCTGATCTACCTGGCCAACCGCCTCGAACGGCGCCTGAACCGCCGCACGGCGTAGGTCCTTGCGAGACGAAGAAGGTGGTGCGTGACGACTTGCTTGTCAGCACTTCAGCATTAGCGAGCTCTTGCTGACTTGCTGAAAGCGAAGCCCGAAGGGCGTAGCGTGCTGAAAGGCGCGAAGCGCCGTGCTGAAGTGCTTACTTGAAAAACGATACCAGGTGCGCGTAGCACTCTTCGAGCAGCGGGAGCTCGGCGTACTCGTTCTTCTTGTGGGCCTGTGAGGGTAGCCCTGGGCCGAAGTTCGCCGCGGCGACCCCGCGCCCGGAGAAGCGGGCCACGTCGGTCCAGGCCTGCTTGGGACGCACTTCGAGGCCCGTCTCTATGAGCTCTTGAAGTAGGGGATTGTCGAGGTTTACGGGCCCGCTCGGGGCGAAATCCACCACCTCGTAGGTGGCGCTTCCATCGAGGAGTTCCTCGAAGAGACGCTTGACGTCTTCGAGGTCCTTGCCTGGCGCGAAGCGGTAGTTCACATTGATACTGAACGAGTCGGGTACGACGTTCTTGGCATGCCCCCCCCGCGCGACCGTCGGTGTCAGCACCTCGTAGAAGGTGAGGCCTTCAACGACCGTTTCGACAGCAGGCCTTTCGTGCAGCTCGGCCAGGAACTCTCCGGCCCTGGTCAGCGCGTTTTCGCCCTGCCAGGGACGGGCGGCGTGGGCGGATGTGCCGCTGAAGGTGACCTCCACGTGCGCCGTCCCTACGCAACCTACCTCCAGCGCCGCTGCCGTCGGCTCGGGCACCAGCGCGAGCTCCGCATCGAGCACCCACGGGCTACCAGCGAAGACAGCCTCGAGGCCGTTCTCCGCATAGAGCCCCTCCTCCCGCTCGTAGAAGACGAAGACAGGCTCGAAGCGGCTCTCCTCCCACGCCATCCCTTCGAGCAGGGCGAGCATCACGGCGTCCCCGGACTTCATATCGGAGGCTCCCCTGCCGTAGACCCTGTCTCCCTCGACCCTGACCTCGAGGCCGCCTTCGGGCTCGGGCACGGTGTCGAGGTGGCCGGCGAGGACTACCTTTGGTAGGGAAGGGTCCGGTTCTTTGCGGCGGACGGCCAGGTTGTTGGAGACGCGCTCTATCTCCCAGTCTGGAGATGCCGAGATACGGGCCGCCAGGTCGTCGCAGAGACGCTTCTCCGATCCTGTGACACTCGGACGGTCGAGGAAGAAGAGGAGATCTTCCAGGAGTCGTTCCTTCAAACGCTCACCCCGAACTCGCGCAGGGCTTCGTTGAGGGAGGTCTTCTGGTCCGTCGATTCCCTGCGCCGGCCGACTATGAGGGCGCTCTGGAGCTGGTAGGAGCCTGCGGGGAACTCCTTGGTGCGTGTCCCTGCCACGACCACGGAACGTGCTGGGACGCGGCCCCTGTAGACGACCTCCTCGGGGCCTGTGACGTCGACGATCCGGGTCGAGCCAGTGAGAACCACATTCGCCCCGAGGACAGCCTCCTTCTCCACGCGCACCCCTTCGACGACGACGCAGCGGGAGCCGACGAAGGCGCGGTCTTCGATCACTACGGGCATCGCCCCTGGAGGCTCGAGCACGCCTCCTATGCCAACGCCTCCGGCAAGGTGCACGTCGCGTCCGATCTGGGCCCCCGAGCCGACAGTGGCCCACGTGTCAACCATGGTCCCGCTCCCGACGTAGGCCCCGATGTTGACGTAGCCAGGCATAACAACGACGCCAGGCTCGACGAAAGCCCCGTAACGCACGGTCCCCGGCGGCACGACGCGTACCCCCGCCGCCGCCAGGTCCTTCTTGGTTGGGATCTTGTCGTGGTACTCGAAAGGACCAGCCTCTATCGTCTGCATCTCCGCCACCGCGAAGTACAGATTGATAGCCTTCATCACCCAAGCGTTCGATCTCCACTCGCCATCACGCTTCTGTGCGACGCGCAACTCGCCCCTGTCAAGGGCGGCGACGGTCTCGAAGACCGCCGTACGGTACCCCTCCGCTTCCAGCAGACCTCTGTCCTCGAATGCGGCCTCTATTTTCTCCTTTATCCCCGTCCTCCTCCGACTCCGCGAGATACCAACACGTCCGCCAGTTTAGCAGGAGCCAGTTAGCACGCCGCCTTCGGCGGCTTGTCAGCACGCTCCGGCTTCGCCTCCGCTTGTCAGCACTTCAGCTTTTCAGCTAGTCAGGAAGAACAGGCTGATCTGCTGATACCTTGCTGACGTGGGAGCCGGTAGGCGTCAGGTAAAGGGAGAGGACTTCGACTTCAGCTACGGTTTGCTTGTCGATGAGGGCAGGATGACGTGTTTCGCTGAGGGTCGGATGGGTTATAGGGAGTGGGCATGCAGGCGCGCCCAAGTTCGCAACGATTTGCAACGACCAAAAAGAGAGAAAAATCACTTATTTGGGGGAGGTAGCACCCCACCGTATGTGCTACCGTGGCTACAACTGCAAATGCGTGGCGGGCAGCAGAGCCCCGCTACGCCCGTTCGGAAGGGGGCAAATAGTGAAGACGGTAAGGCTCAACCACCTCAGGGCAGCGCTGCTGACAGCAGCAGCGGCGGGGCTGCTGGCGGCTGTGGGATTGCTGGTGGTACTTTACGCCCAGCCTGCAGAGGCAAACTATCCTGGCACACCCGGAAAGATAGCCTATTCGGGATGGGACGGAAACGACTTAGAGATCTACACCATCAACCCCGACGGGGGGAGCAACGTCAAAGTCACCAACAACCAGTCGGGCAACGAGGCGCCTGCCTACTCACCTAACGCCAAGAAGATAGCCTATTCGGGATGGGACGGAAACGACTGGGAGATCTACACGATCAACACCAACGGGGGGAGCACGAAAAACGTCACCAACAACAATACGGATGACCGCTTCCCTTACTACTCACCTAGCGGCACCAAGATAGCCTATTCGGGCGAGGGCGGAAACGACTGGGACATCTACACGATCAACACCAACGGGGGGGGCAGGAAAAACGTCACCAACAACAATACTGACGACGAAAATCCTGCTTACTCACCTAGCGGCACCAAGATAGCCTATTCGGGCAAGGACGGAAACGACTGGGACATCTACACCGTCAACACCAACGGGGGGGGCAGGAAAAACGTCACCAACAACAACAGTACGAATGACTACCAGCCCGACTACGCTCCCGGCGGCACCAAGATAGCTTATGCGGGCAACGACGGAAACGACTGGGACATCTACACGATCAACACCAACGGGGGGAGCAGGAAAAACGTCACCAACAACAATACGGATGACTTCCAGCCATCCTACTCGCCTTCCGGTAAGAACATAGCCTATGTCTACGACCCCGGAACCGGAGACACCGAGATCTATTACATCAAGCCCGACGGGGGGGGCAGGAAAAGCGTCACCAACAACAATACGGCCAACCTTTATCCTTACTGGGGATGTAAAGGAGGTTGTAAGTAATCGTCCGAGGTAGCGATTCCTCCCTCCGGGTAGGACCGGAGGAGTG
>DATDKO010000364.1:0-4998 GCA_036519935.1 Rubrobacter sp.
TAACCGTTGTTCAGAACGGCGACCTTTATGTTCAGCCCGAAGTCCCTTATCGTGGCGAGCTCCTGGATGTTCATCTGGATGCCGCCGTCACCGGCTATGACCCAGACGGGGTCTTCCGGATAGGCGAAAGCCACACCCATCGCCGCTGGCAGCGCGAAGCCCATCGTGCCGAGGCCACCGCTCGTGATGTGGCTGTTGGCCTTGGTGAACTCGAAGAACTGGGCAGCCCACATCTGGTGCTGCCCCACGTCCGTGACGAGCCGCAGGTCCTGGCCTGCCGCGGCCTTTATGGCTTCCATCACCTGTATAGGACCGTACTCGTCCCTCGCCGACTCCTTGCGGCGCCTCTCCGGTTCCTGGCTCTTCGCCAGTTCCTCGCGCCACTGCTTGCATCCTTCGCCCCCGTCCGGAGCATTATCCAGGTGTCCGAGGACCGAACGCATCGCCGCCTTCGCGTCTGCTGCTATCCCCACGGTCGGCTTTATCACCTTGCCGAGCTCCGCGGGGTCTACGTCGATATGGATGATCTTCGCGCCTGGCGCGAACTTGTGGGCCGCGCCCGTGATCCTGTCGTCGAAGCGCATCCCGACGGCGAACAGGAGGTCGGAGCGGTCTATGGCGCGGTTGACGCTGGCCTGCCCGTGCATCCCTGGCCAGCCCAGGTACAGCGGGTGGTCGTCGGGGAAGGCGCTTATGCCAAGCAGCGTCGTCACGACGGGTATGCCCGTCCTCTCAGCGAGCAGCCTGAGCTCCATCTCGGCGCCCCCCAGCGTGATGCCGTGTCCGGCCAGGATCAGGGGCCGCTTCGCGTTCCGCAGGAGCATCGCGGCCCGCTCCAGCCCGGGCGACTCCACAGGAGGCGGCGCCTCTCGCAGACGACGGTAGCCGTTATCAGCCGTGGCCGCGAGCTGCACGTCTTTGGGGACATCCACGAGTACCGGTCCGGGCCTGCCCGAGCGGGCGATCTCGAAGGCCCGTCGCATCGCCGGGTAGAGCTCGTCCGGGTCTTCGACCAGGAAGGAGTGTTTGGTAAAGGGCAGCGTCATGCCCATGACGTTCGTCTCCTGGAAGGAGTCCTTGCCCATTGCCGGCCGTCCGACCTGGCCCGTTATCGCCACCAGCGGCACGGAGTCCATCTGGGCCGTGGCCAGCCCTGTAACCAGGTTGGTAGCCCCTGGTCCGCTCGTCGCCACGCACACCCCGACCCTGCCAGTCGCCCTAGCGTAGCCGTCTGCCGCGTGGGCTGCCGCCTGTTCGTGGCGGGTGAGGATGTGTTTCAGCGGGTAATCGGGGAGGGCGTCGTAGAAAGGCATGATCGCGCCCCCAGGGTATCCGAAGAGGTACTCGACCCCTTCGTCGAGTAGCGCCTCGCACATGGCCTCGCTGCCCGTACGCGGTTTGTATTCGATGTTGAAAGCTGTGTTTTCCACGGTTTACCCCGTTCTAAATAGGAGATTTTGCCCCAACCTTGCCAAAGAGCGAAATGTGCCCGTCTTGCGGCTCTAGGCGGACCGGAGAATGCCGTCCCGGCCCGCCAGGCTAATTAGTCGTAGGGCGGACGGTACGGCGACCGTGGATACTCGCGGGTGGATGGGCGGAGCGAGCAGGCGCGAGATCTTGAGCATCAAGCCCGAGATCCTCTTCCTTCGCGCCGTTTCCGAAACCTCGCTCAACATTCCTCACTCGCTCGCCCGCAAGTGGAGTGAAGGGTTACACAATGGTAGAGGGTTGTCAAGGTGCACATAGCTCCGAACTTGCTTGGATAGCAGAAAATGTGGCCGAGCACACCGTCGGCATATCCAACGCCCTGGCGTCGCAGCTCGCCATCTTTCTATCTACAGATTCCGTATGACCTACCGCAAATCGTATATTCGGCAAAGAGCGAAAACATAAAGCTGACAGGCGGACGTGCTGACAAGCGGAGGCCATGAGGCCGGAGCGTGTTCTAGAGCATGGGCACGGGACTCAGGGCTGAGACTTCTTCCGGCGGCTCGACGCGGGCCCCTGCGAGATCAACGTCGAGCACCCAGGAATCTGCCACGACACCTCGCGCCTCGAATGTTGCTTTCATCGCTGAGGCTATCTCCCTGGTTCTGGTCTCGGGTGCGAAGGCGAGGACGGTAGGACCCGAGCCAGAGAGGCAGGCGCCGTGGGCGCCGGTCTTTAGCGCGACCTCTATAACGTCCTCCAGTCCTGGGATGAGGTGGGAGCGGTAGGGTTGGTGGAGCCTGTCCTGCATGGCGATGCGCAGGAGGTGGTACTCGCCCGTCGCAAGGGCCCCAAGCAGTAGACCGGAGCGGCCGACGTTGAAGGCGGCATCGCGGTGGGGGACCGAGTCAGGGAGCGCGCGGCGGGCTGCCGTGGTCGAGACGGCGAAGTCGGGGACGGCGACGACAACCTTCAGGTCCTTCGGTTCGAGGCGCACGGCGCTCACGCCGACGGGGGTGAGGGTTCCGATCACGAGCCCTCCGAGGAGGGCTGGGGCCGCGTTGTCGGGGTGGCCGTCGAGCTCGCAGACGATGTTGAGCAGGTCGGGGGCGGCGATCTGACCCCCGAACAGGTCGTTGGCGGCGACGGCCCCGCCGACGAGCGCGGCAGCACTCCCGCCCAAACCCCGCGTCGGCGGGATAGAGTTCTCCTGCACGAGACGGAACTGGACATCTGACTCGCCGACGAGCTCGGCCACAAAGCGGGCCGCCCTGTAGGCAGGGTGCTCGGGCCCGCGCGGGATGAGGTCGGCACCTGTGCCTCGTATATCTATCTCGGGATGAGGCGATCTGTCCAACCCGATCCTCATGCTCATAGAGAGCGCGAGCCCAACTGCGTCGTAGCCTGGTCCCAGGTTCGCCGACGTGGCGGGGACGCGGACGGAGATCACCCCGCCTACCTCTCCATTCGTCCGGCGACGGCCTCGAACGTCGCGGGAACGGGGTCAGGGAGTTGCACGCGGCCAAGGATCACATCAGGGTCCTTGAGTCCGTGCCCGGTCAGAACACTCACGACCGTGCCTTCAGGCCCCCTGTCTTCGGAGGCGAGCTTCAAGAGTCCTGCTATGCCGGCCGCCGAGGCTGGCTCGCAAAAGACACCCTCCTCGCGTGCCAGCATCTCCTGGGCGGCCAGGATCTCCCCGTCAGTAACGCTCTCTATGAGGCCCCCGGACTCGCGCGCGGCCGAGAGCGCCCCCTCCTTGCTCGCGGGTGAACCTATCCTGATGGCGCTCGCAACCGTCTCGGGACTCTCGAAGTCGTGGCCCGCTACCAGTGGGGAGGCGCCTTCGGCCTGGAAGCCGAGCATGCGGGGGGTCGAGCCAGCGTGCCCCGCCCCGCGCCACTCACAGAAGCCTTTCCAGTACGAGGTGATGTTGCCGGCGTTCCCTACAGGCAGGGCCACCGCGTCGGGCGGATCTCCGAGGACTTCCGCGACCTCGAAGGCCGCGGTCTTCTGGCCCTCTATACGGTCGGGGTTCACCGAGTTGACCAGGGTGACGTCGCCGAGCTCCTCGGCGATCCTCTTGGAGAGCTCCAGGGCCGCGTCGAAGTTGCCCTCGATCTGGACTATCCGCGCCCCATGGGCGAGGACCTGTACGGCCTTGCCCAACGCTATCTTGCCGGCTGGTACGACGACGAAGCACTCCATGCCCGCACGCGCCGCGTAGGCCGCTGCCGAGGCCGCTGTGTTGCCCGTCGAGGCGCAGACGCAGGCGCGGCTCCCCGTTGCGGCGGCCCTGCTTATGGCCACCGTCATACCACGGTCCTTGAACGAGGCCGTCGGGTTCATGCCCTCGAACTTCAGGAACAGCCGCACGCCGACGCGCTCCGAGATCCCCGGGGCCTCGATTAGGGGTGTCTCCCCCTCGCCTATCGTGGCTATGGCATCGTCGGGTACCTCGGGCAGCCACCCGCGGTACCTCCGGATAACACCCTGTCTCGACACCTGCGTCTGAACATTCAAGACAAGCCTAGCCTTTCGCTGGAAGTCGGGCCGGTTCGAGCTTACGGACCCGGAATCTAGCCGCGAACAGTAGTGTAGAAGCCAGAGACCACAGCGTAAGAAAAGTATCACGCACCGGCGCGGAGTTGCAAGAACATGGCGACCCCACGACCCGTCTAGTAGGCTACGGGCTGGAAAGCTATTAGCCGTCAGCCATCAGCAGTCAACCAAGAAGCTAATACCTGATAGCTGACAGCCAAGACAGAGGAGCGCATTGCAGCGAGAGAAACAAACCATCCTCGTCACCGGCGGCGCCGGCTTTATAGGGGGCAACTTCGTCCTGGATACGGTCGGAGACTACAGGGTGGTCAATCTCGACGCCCTGACCTACGCTGGCAACCCCGACACCCTGGCGTCGGTCTCGGATAACCTCGACTACGTCTTCGTACAGGGTAGGATAGGGGACCGCGGGCTAGTCGACCGCCTGCTCGCCGAGTATCGTCCCTCGGCCGTCGTCAACTTCGCCGCCGAAACGCACGTCGACCGCTCCATCGACGGTCCGAAGGCCTTTGTACAGACCAACGTGGTCGAGACCCACGAACTCCTCGAGGCTGTGCTCTCCCACTGGAGCGTCCTCGAAGGGGAGGACCACGACGCCTTCCGCTTTCTGCATATCTCCACTGACGAAGTGTATGGAGCGCTGGGGCCTGAGGGCTACTTTACCGAGGAGAGCCCTTACAGGCCCAACTCCCCCTACGCCGCCTCCAAGGCGGCCTCCGACCATCTAGTGCGTGCCTACCACCACACCTACGGGCTCCCTACGCTCACGACCAACTGCTCAAACAACTACGGGCCCTACCACTTCCCCGAGAAGCTCATCCCGCTCATGATCCTGACCGCCCTGCGTGGAGAACCCTTGCCCGTCTACGGAGATGGTCAGCAGATCAGGGACTGGCTCTACGTAGAGGACCACTGCAGGGCTATACTCGCTGTACTCCAGCGCGGCCGTCTTGGGGAGACGTACAACGTCGGCGGCCACAACGAGCGGACGAACCTCGAGGTCATCAA
>DATDKO010000365.1:0-2777 GCA_036519935.1 Rubrobacter sp.
CAGATCGCCCAGAACCTGCTCTTCAGCGTGAGCACCGTAAAGGCGCAGGTGCGGAGCATCCTCTCCAAGCTTGGGGTATCCGACCGCACCCAGGCCGCCGTCCGCGCCATCGAGTCGAGGTTGACTATCTCCAGCTTCGACTAGAGCAGCATTTCAGCACGCGCCCTGACGGGCGCTTGTCAGCACGTCGCCTGTTCCAGGCGACTTGTCAGCATTTCAGCTAGTCAGCTTTCGCATTGGCAGGTCCTTGCTGACAAGCGGAGGCGTAAGCCGGAGCGTGCTGAATTGCTATTTTCGGCGCAACCGAACTCTGAAGAAATCGAACAAGACCCGGAAGACGGCGATGGCGGGGACGGCGAAGACTACTCCGGCGAGGCCTGCGAGCTCACCGCCGGCGATAACGGCGAGAAGTACCAGGATGGGATGCACGTGGAGGGCCTGGCCCTGGATACGGGGGGTCAGGAAGTTGCCTTCCAGCTGTTGGATCAGGACGTAGGCCACGATCGTCAGGATGGCGGTGGTTGTCGAGGACTCGAAGTGGGGAGACCCGAAGGCGAGGGCCACTATGACAGCGGGTATACCCCCCAAGAAGGCGCCGAGGTAGGGGATGATCGCCGTGACCGAAACCCACACGCCGAGCAGGATGGCGTAACGCACGCCGAGGAGATATAGGGCCGCAGCGGCCAGGACGCCCTGAATCATGACCACAAAAACGAGCCCGCCGAGGTAGCGCGAGAGCGACTCGCCGAAGGCTTCCCACAGGTCGCGGGCGTCGTGACGGTAGTGGGCAGGTACGGACTTCAGAAAAGCCGCTTTCACCTTCCGCACGTCCACCAGGAGGTAGATCGCGACGAAGAGTATGCCGAAGATCGTTACCCCGAAGTTGAAAGCCCTGGGGATAAACCCGAGGAGACTCCTGAGCAGGTTCTCGGTAAGGTTCTGGGCGCGGTCGAAGAGATCTGTGACCAGCCTCCTGCCGAACTCCTCGGGGTCCGAGCCGGGTACCAGCTGGCGCTCGTTCAGCGCGTTTATAACGTCGAGCAAGAGCTGGTTGGCGCTGTTGGCGATGCGGGGCGTAGTCCTTACGAGGGTGCTCAACTGCTCTATCAGGAGCGGCACGAGGAAGAAAAATCCAAGAGAGATCAAGCCGAGCATGGCCAGAACGGTCAGCAGGATCGCCAGCCCCCTTGGCATGAAGTGCGAGAGGGCCCGCACCGGAAACGAGAGCACGATGGCCAGCGCCACCCCACCCAGCGCCACGGCGGGAACGGTCGGCGCCGCGTACAAAAGGAGCGCGAACAGGGCAACCCCCACCACAACGATGCCGATCCAGACCCGCGAAGAGACGGGGATCGGGGTCATGTAGCCGCCGGACGCCGATTTCCCCTCCTGACCCTTGCCCCGCGGCCTCCTGGCCGACCCTTCTTTCCTCATCGTCTCCGGTTCTCTCTGAGTACGCGGTTACGAATTTTATTCTACGGCAAGAGTAGCTCCATGGGCGCAGCCTAATCCCCACGCTCAGCAGGCTTCTTCTTGCGGCGTCGCGAGAGCCAGTAGAGGAGGTATCCGGCGAACAGCAAGCCGAGACCCGCGAGTGCCACGGACACCAGTATGCTCTCGGAGAAGGTCCCCGCCCATCGCTCCACGGAGAAGGCGAGATCCGTCGCACCGCCCGAGGCGTAGAGGCCTTCGAGGCCCGAGGTGCCCTCGGAGACGATAAACAGAACCCCTATGGCAACGAACATCAGGCCACAGAGGAGGTTGGTCGTGTGCAAGCGGAGCGCGCCGAGAGAGATCTCACGCCCCCTAAGCCAGCGGCGACGCCCAAGCTCGAGGCGGTCCCAGAGGAGGGCCATGATGAAGAGAGGGGCGGCCATGCCGGCGGCGTATGTGGCAAGGAGGCCGGCGCCCCGCAAGGGCGAGCCCGATGTCGCGGCGACGGTGAGTACAGCGCCGAGGATGGGTCCCGAGCAGAAGCCCGCGAAACCGTAGACGGCGCCGAGAGAGAAGGTTGCGATGAGGGAACTACCTTTGATGCCACCCCGCAGGCGTTCGATCGGCCCGAACACGAATCCGTCCCCTAGAGCCTGGATCACCCCGAAAGCGATTATGACGAGGCCTGAGACGGTGATAAGGGTGCTCCTGTGCCCGTAGACGAGCGAGCTGACCGCGGAGATGCCCATCCCGAGCGGCACGAGCGTGGTGCAGAGCCCGAGGTAGAAGACGGCCGTCCTCCCGACGAGCTCGCCGTGCGACTGGAAGGCGTAGGCGAAGAACGCGGGCAAGAGCAGCGCGCTGCACGGGCTGAGGAGCGAGAGCACGCCCCCGAGGAAGGAGGCCAGGAACGAGGCCTCAACCACCCCCGGCCTCCCGCCTGGCATCCTCTATAGCATCCTCGAAGACCCCAACAGGCTGCAGGCCTACCAGCATCTTGCCGTTTACAAAGAAGGTCGGCGTCCCGTTGACGCCAGCGTTCAGGCCCTTATGGAAGTCAGCGCGCACCAATGGTTCGTAGCGGGCGTTCTCGTAATCTCTCTCGAACCGCTCTGCGTCCAGGCCGGCCCTCCGGCCCAACGCGATGAGATTCTCGTCGCTGTAGCCAGAGAACTGGCTGTCATAGAGCAGGTCGTGGTAATCCCAGAACCTGTCCTGGGCCTGGGCGGCACGGGCTGCAACGGCGGCGTTCACTGATTCCTGGCCTCTGTACGGGAAGTCCCGCCATTCGATCCTCAGCGTCCCATCCTTTACATACTCTTTGTAGAGTTTCGGTTCCACCT